>CAMDVY010000361.1 GCA_945878745.1 Klebsiella pneumoniae
CAGTCTGTGCGGCCTCCCGTCCGCGATCCCGTCTCTCCTAACCAACCCTCACATCATCCATCTCATCCCGAACAAACAACGGCTCGATCCCGTGTTTAACCGCGTCCGCTTCCATCTGCTCGGCTGAGGGTGATTCGATGGGCTGTCGAGCGGCATCGAGAATGAAAGGCAGGAGCGTCGCATCGCTGCTGGAATTCAGGAAGAGGCCGGGTCGTGACAGCACGAAGTGAACGGCACGTCGAATCGCGTCGGCGTCGTGCAGGGGTTTGTACCAGCTCAGGCGTCGATCTGGATCATCGTCACGCCATCGCCGTGCGGCTACCGACTTGATGGTCTGCATCGCCACCTGCTTTTCCTGACAGACTTGATACAGGCGTTCGAAGTCTTCGGCATACGGGCCGATACGGTTCATGGCAAAGGTGTACGGGCACAGCACTGACGCAAAGTCGAACCGCGCAAGGCTCTGCAGATGTCGTTCGGCGACGTAGGTGCCATGGCCTGTCACGCCAATAAATCTCACCAGACCCTGGTCTCGCGCCTCGATCAGCGCTCGCAGCGCCCCATCTTCTCCCATCGCCCGGGTCCACTGATCCGGTTGCACCAGGTTGTGCATCTGGATCAGATCAACAAATGGCACGCCAAGCCGATCCAGCGAGCGATGCAGTTCTTCCCGGGCACCCTGGTATGAGCGCTCACCGGTTTTGGTGGCGAGAAAGACGTCCTGGCGATGTTCCTTCAGCCATGGCGCAAGGCGAAGCTCGGAGTCACCGTAAGAAGCGGCGGTATCAATGTGATTGATGCCGGCTTTGAGAATCATGTCGAGGGTCGACACGGCACGTTCGGGTTTCATCCCGCCCAAAGCGGCAGCGCCAAACAGAATGCGCGAGCTCATATGGCCGGTTCGGCCGAAGGGAATTCGTTCCAGCATGCGTGATCACCCGATCCGGGAAGGAGCGGGGATCATCGCATGACCTGATCGAACGAGGAAATCCGGCCGTTGGTGCTCAGGCTTTCCAGCTGGGCTGGCCACGATTTCGGGCCGCGAACTAAGCCGCCCAGTGAGCGACCAAATAGAGGCCGTAGCCGATGAGCGCGACCAGGAAGCCGCAATTTCTGATGTGACGGATAATGGTCTGATCGTCGATATGACTTTCGATATGCACGAGACTGCTCCTACTTCGTGTGTCCGGCGAGACTAGCAGCCTCGGCCTGGAATGGGAGAGTTATCGTTCCCTGCGTTGACTCGTTGGGACGTGCTTGGCAACTTTGTCGGAGCATTGTCACAGGCGGCGGTACACTCATCGGATCAGTCTGCATTTAAGCTGCGGATTGGTGAATAAAACGGGGGAGAAGAGATATGGAACTTGGACTCAAAGGACGCACGGCCATTGTCACCGGCGCATCCAAAGGCATCGGCGAGGCGTGCGCCAAAACTCTGGCGCGAGAAGGCGTATCGCTGTTTCTGGTAGCCAGAACATTGACGGATCTCGATCGACTGGCGGTGGAGTTGAGGTCGTCTCACGGTGTGCACGTCGAGACACTTGCCCTTGATCTTGGTTTGAGCGAGAGCGTGGACCAACTTGTCAAGGCGGTGCCTGAAGTCGATATCCTCGTCAACAACGCCGGCGCAATTCCGGCAGGCAGCATCGATATGGTAGATGAGGTGACCTGGCGTCAGTCCTGGGAGCTGAAGGTGTTCGGGTACATCAACCTGATGCGGGCCTACAACGCCGCAATGCGTCAACGAGGCAAGGGTGTCATCGTCAACATCCTGGGCGCCGGTGGCGAGCGGCCGAGCGCAACCTACGCGGCCGGCGCTGGTGGCAATGCCGCGCTGATGGCCTTGACTCGTGCCATGGGCGCGGTGAGCAGTCGGTACGGCGTGCGCATACTCGGCATCAATCCGGGGTCGATCGAAACTGATCGCCTGGTCACCATGCTCCGCCAGCGGGCGCGCGAACGTTTTGGCGATCCGGCGCGATGGCGGGAGTTGCTGGACCCCAACTACCCACCTGGCACACCTGCTCAGATAGCCGACGCCACAGCCTTTCTGGCCTCTGATCTATCCGCGAATACGACGGGCACCATCCTGACCATCGATGGCGGGCACTGCGCGCGTTGACCGCAGCAGGTGGTTTGGGCAGTCTGGCCAACCTTGGGTTGGCCCGTCATCCGATTGTTTCCATTGAAAGGAGAGAAACTTGAGCGCTGAAGACATCGACAACTACGAGATGGTCTCCATCTATCACCTGAACCCGGAAGATCAGGAGAAATTGCTGCTGACCCAGAAAGAGTGTGTCTTCAACTGGTGCACCAAGGACCAGTGGCCCATAGGCGTGATCATGTCCTACATCTGGCGTCGTGATCGTGTCTGGCTGACCGGTGGTGTGCATCGCCATCGCATGGCCGCCATTCGTCGCAACCCTCAGGTATCGGTCGTGATCACCAGTACAGGCACGTCGATGGGCCCCGGCAAGACCGTCACCATCAAAGGGCGTTGCATCATTCACGAAGATCGCGAAACGAAGGACTGGTTCTATCCGGATTTCGCGCTGGCGCTGCGTGGTGAGCCTGCAGCTGCCAAAAAATTTCACGAGTTTCTCGACTCGCCGCTGCGCGTGGTCCTCGAGGTGGTTCCTGAGAAATGGATTACCTACGACGGTGCCAAAATGCGAGCCCATTCCGAGGGCACGCTGGATCCAAGCCAGGTACGAGCGCCGCTCGAGTCCGATGCGGTGCGGATGAAGCGTGAACTGGAACGCAGAAAAGGAAAGTAGACGTTGTCAGAAATTCGCTATCGAGATCGTCTCACCGGAGGCGAGGTCTCTTTACATGTCGAAGTCCACGGGACTGGATTTCCAGTCCTCTTGATTGCGCCGGGTGGGATGAAGTCGTCCATCCCGTTGTGGAAAAACGCCCCTTACAACCCGATAAGTTATTGGTCTGAAAACGGATTTCGGGTTGTTGCGATGGATCAGAGAAATGCAGGTCTGTCGACCGGTCCGGTGAATGCCGGACATGGTTGGGACACCTTCATGGAAGATCAGCTGGCTGTGCTCGACGAACTTGGCATCGACAAATTCATCGCTGCCGGTATGTGCATCGGTGGGTCCTACGTCATGCAGTTATTGCACCGTCAACCAGAGCGCGCCATCGGTGGCGTCCTGTTCCAGACCATTGGACTCGACCAGAACCGCGACGCGTTTTATCAGATGTATGACGGGTGGGCGTCAGCCCTGGCACCAACTCGCTTTGATGTGAGCCCGGCAGACTGGGCGGGTTTGCGCAGCAATATGTACGACACCGACCAATTTCTGTTTTGTGTTGGCGAAGAAGACCTGCCGGGCATCAAGGCGCAAGTACTGGTCCTGCAGGGCAATGATCTGTACCACCCCGCATCGGCGTCGCAGATCGTCGCTGGCGGTGTACCTCGTGCAGAACTGATCGAAGCCTGGAAGACCGGGCCAGATATCGAGATCGCACAGCGTCAGACGCTGGCGTTCCTGTCCCAGATTGCAACCGGAGTTTGAATGTGCATAACGAAGCCATTGAGACACTGCAGGCGCTGATGCAGACCCAGCGTGCGGTTCGCAGGTTACGCACTGACCCCATCTCGGCGGATGTCCTGGAACGTATTCTGCAGGCCGGTGCCTGGGCACCCAGCGGCGGTAACGTGCAACCCTGGCGCATGGTGGTGGTACAGGATGCTCTGGTTCGCAAGGGCATCGGCGATTTGTACCGGCCACAGTGGGCGAAATATGGCGCCGGCTCCCGCAAACAACTGGAGCGACTGGAGGGAGAGGCCAAAGCCAGACAGGCCCGCATGCTCGAAGCGGCTGACCACCTGGGGGAGCACCTTGGCGATGCTCCCGTCATTCTGGTGTTCTGTTTCAACCCGAACCTCATGGCCATTACCGACGCCAACCTCGGACACCCCAGTGTGGTGGGTGGCGGTTCGGTTTACCCGGCGGTGCAGAACGTCATGCTGGCCGCCAGAGCGGAAGGCGTGGGCTGTGTATTGACCACGCTGCTGTGTTTCGAAGAAACCGCCATGAAAGAACTGCTGGGTATTCCCGATGACTGGTTTACCTGCGG
>CAMDVY010000362.1 GCA_945878745.1 Klebsiella pneumoniae
TACACTGCGCACCTCGAATAACAAATACGACAGGGGGCGAGATGGGGGGACCACTTTCCGGTTTCAGGATTATTGAGCTGGCGGGCATTGGGCCTGGGCCGTTTTGCGGCATGATGCTGTCGGACATGGGGGCTGAAGTGATCCGTGTCGACCGAACGTCCACCAGCAACCGGCGACCGAACGACATCCTGGCGCGCAACCGACGATCCATAGCCATTGATCTGAAACAGCCGCAAGGCGTCGAGACCGTATTGCGCCTGGTCGAAAGTGCCGACGCCCTGTTCGAAGGTTTCCGCCCCGGCGTGACCGAGCGTCTCGGCCTTGGTCCGGATGTTTGCCTCGCTCGAAACAAAAAGCTGGTATATGGCCGAATGACCGGTTGGGGTCAGGATGGGCCGATGGCCCAGGCAGCCGGCCATGACATCAACTACATCGGTCTTTCTGGAGCCTTGCACGCCATTGGTCGGCAGGGCGAGCGGCCAGTTCCTCCCCTTAATCTGGTTGGCGACTTTGGTGGTGGCGGAATGCTGCTGGCCTTCGGCATCGTCTGTGCGTTGCTCGAAACCCAGAAGTCTGGCAAAGGTCAGGTGGTCGATGCGGCGATGGTGGACGGTGCGGCAACGCTGATGGCCATGTTCTACACCATGGGTGCGGCGGGGGTATTCAAGGACCAGCGTGGCACCAATCTGCTCGATGGCGGCGCGCATTTCTACGACACGTATGAAACGAAAGACGGCGGCTACATCTGCATTGGCTCGATCGAACCGCAGTTCTATGCATTGCTGGTGGAAAAGGCCGGCCTCGACAAACCTCGATTCAGCGAGCAGATGAATGCTTCGCGTTGGCCGGAATACAAAGCCGAACTGACCCGTGTCTTCAAGCAGAAAACCCGGGACGAGTGGTGCGCGATCATGGAAGGCACGGATGTCTGTTTTGCGCCGGTGCTGTCCATCTTCGAAGCGCCCAATCATCCTCACAACGTCGCACGTGGCACCTTTGTGAACGTGGATGGCGTCGTCCAGCCCGCCCCTGCACCGCGGTTCAGCCGCACCAGTGGCGGAATTACCAACAGCGCGCGTGTGCCGGGTGAGGATTCGCGCGCCGTTCTTGAAAGTGCCGGCTTTTCGGCAACCGACATCAATGCCCTCGTGGCAGCTAAGGTGATACCCGCATGAGTGTTGAACTTCTCGATAATGATCGTTTTTATGGTCTTCGTGTACGTCGTCAGATCGATGGCAAAACGTACCAGGAATATTTTTCTCTCAAGGCTGATGGCAAGCGTGTCGTTGGCAAGGCGCGCGCGGCGATGCGTGCACAGGCGGAGGCACGCGACGCAGAGCTCGAAATCCTGCAGACACGTGCACGCGATACGCTGGCCAAGTCCCTGCAGCTGGATGAAAAGGGACGTGTACGCGGCATTCTCTTTCGTCTCAAGCGAGAGAAGAGCGGCACGTTTACGCCGGTGTTCCAGATTGGCCTCATGTCCCGTGTGAAAGGCAAGGTGGTCAATACGACGGTGTCAGTGAATCGATTCGGGCTTGAAGAGGCCTGGGTGCGAGCGGTTGATTTCTACTGCGAGCACAAGGGCATCGTCAAACGCTCAAAGACCTACAAGGAACTGCTGACCCATCAACCGAGCAAGCGCGATCTGAATGCGCTCGTGCGGAGTGGTGGTTGAGTCACGCGGATCTGTATGAGCAGGCCCGCTCCCAACCTGAAGCGTTCTGGTTGGAACGGGCCCGCGAGATCGAGTGGTTCAAGTTTCCCGATGCCATTCTCGACCAGGATGATAACGGCGCCTGGCGGTGGTTTCGGGGCGGCCGACTGAACTCCTGCTACCTCGCGCTTGATCGTCACGTTGCGGCTGGTCGCGGTGACGCGGTGGCGCTCATCTATGACTCGCCAGTCACGGGTCAGGTTCAGCGATTTACCTTTGGGCAGATGACCGCATGGACGGCGCGGGTCGCAGGGGCACTGCGTGATCTCGGCGTAGAGAAAGGTGATCGTGTCATCATCTACATGCCGATGGTTCCTGAAGCCGTGATTGCGATGCTGGCCTGCGCGCGAATTGGCGCGGTGCACTCGGTGGTGTTTGGTGGTTTTGCTCCACCTGAACTTGCGACTCGCATCGACGATGCTGAACCCAAGGTTGTGCTGACGGCGTCCTGTGGTATCGAGTTTGAACGGGTAATCCCCTACAAACCGCTGGTGGATGCAGGGTTGGCATTGGCTCGTCACAAGGTGGCGCACGTGGTTGTGCTGCAGCGGCCACAGTGTACAGCGGCACTCAATGCTGGCATTGATCAGGACTGGCACACGTGGGAAGCGGCCGCCGCACCTGCGACGTGGGTTGAAGTTGAAGCCACCGATCCGCTCTACATTCTTTATACGTCGGGCACGACCGGCAAACCCAAGGGTGTGGTCAGGGACCACGGCGGGCACGCGGTCGCGCTCAACTGGAGCATGCACGCCATTTACGGTGTGGATGCTGGTGATGTCTTCTGGGGCGCGTCGGATGTGGGCTGGGTGGTTGGGCACTCCTACATTGCCTATGGTCCGCTGTTTCGAGGTTGCACCAGCATTCTGTACGAAGGAAAGCCAGTTCGTACCCCAGATGCAGGCGCGTTCTGGCGGGTGATCGCGGAGCATCGGGTCAAGAGTTTCTTTGTTGCACCGACTGCGTTTCGGGCCATGCGCAAGGAAGATCCAGAGTGTCTTCTGCAAGCCAAATACGACATCAGTTCACTCAAGTTTCAGTTTGTTGCAGGTGAGCGTCTCGACCCGCCGACGTATGACTGGCTGCGGGAACACCTGCCTGGCGTCCCTGTGATCGATCACTGGTGGCAAACGGAAACGGGCTGGCCCATTTGTTCGAACATGGCCGGCGTTGAATTGCTCGAGGCCAAGGCAGGGTCGGTGGCGTTGCCCCTGCCAGGTTTTGATCTGCGCATTCTTGATGAAGCGGGCCTTGAGATGGGGCCAAACCAGGAAGGTTCAGTTGTCCTCAAAGGCCCATTGCCGCCCGGCAGCTTTCCAACTTTATGGCGCGACCATGATCGGTTTGTTGAAGGTTATTGGTCGCGTTATCCCGGTTTCTATCTGACCGGTGATGGTGGCTATCGCGATGCCGATGGTTACGTTTACATCATGGGGCGGATTGACGACGTCATCAATGTGGCGGGACATCGGCTCTCGACTGGCGAGATGGAAGAAGTGGTCGCCGCGCATCCAGCGGTAGCGGAATGTGCTGTCTTTGGTGCGGCTGACGTCGACAAAGGGCAGGTGCCCCTGGCGTTGGTCGTCCTCAAGGATGGTGTGAACATCACCGGACCGGCGCTGCAAGCCGAACTCGTGCAAATGGTTCGTGATCAGATTGGCGCGCTCGCCAATTTCAAACGCGCGTTGATGGTGAAGCGCTTGCCGAAGACCCGCTCCGGAAAAATTCTTCGCCAGACCCTGCGCAAGATGGTGGATAACCAGCCCTATCCCATGCCATCGACGATTGATGATCCGGCGATTCTCGATGAGATCACCGCAGTGCTCCGGCAGTCGTAAGGGATATCACGTTGGCATGCCCGCGCAAGTAACCAATTCCACCAGGGAGACATCGTGATCATTGTTCAGGGTTACATTCCAATCCGGCCAGAACGACGTGACGACGCCTTGTCCATGGCGCGCCGCATGTCGCAGGCGACGCGGAGCGAGCGGGGCTGTATCAGCTACGAGTTTTTCATTGGCCTGTCCGACCCGAACACGCTGATGCTGTTTCAGGAATGGGAAAACATGGAAGTGCTGCTGGCACACTTCCAGACCGAACACATGGATGAATTCATGCGCGGCCTGCCCAATATCGTTGCCGGTGAAGTCGTGACCCGTCGATATGCGGTGCAGAGTGTTGATGAAGACAAACAGGCGCAAGGCAGCAGCACGCCGACGATTCACTAGCTCGAAGATCGCTCAATAGTGTAGGAGCGGTCTCCTGACCGCGATGGTCGGGATCATCGAAGATCGCGCAATGTAGGAGATTCTATGTTCTCAATCAACCCCTGCTCTGTGAAATGGGGGGCATGTTGAGGGCG
>CAMDVY010000363.1 GCA_945878745.1 Klebsiella pneumoniae
GGCCATGCTGGGCAATCTGGACCGCGTTCACCGGGGCATTCAGGCCGGCGCCATCGGTGAGATGAACTACAAGGACATGCAGTGGGTGCTGAAGGAGACACCGAGTTTTTATGCCGCTCGAAACTGTTTCTACGGCGCGAGTTTCCCAAGTGTCGATGATCTCAATGGCATCGAGCGGATTGGTGTCGACAAGGTCCTGTGGGGCAATGACTACCCGCATTACGAGGGGACGTTTCCCTACAATCTCGAGTCATTACGGCTGACGTTCAGCGGATTGTCAGAGCCGGTGCGACGCAAGGTGCTCGGCGAAAACGCGGCAGCGCTCTACAAGTTTGACGTCGAGGCGCTGCGGGCGCAGGCAGACCGATATGGCCCAACGCCATTGCAACTCGATACACCGCTGCCGCGAAACGAGATTCCCCGTGATTCCACCTGTTACCTGTTCCAGCAGGCATTGCACGGTATGTGAAGGTAACCGGGGGTCAAAGGGCGGACCTTAACCCTCAGATCGAGATGTTCGCCCAGCCGCCGCGTTTCCAGAACCAGCCAATGATGAAGACGTGGCCGAACCGGAACGGCAGTTGATGGACGAGCCACATGCCGAGCAGCCCCAGACCAAGGACCGGTCCAGCGAGCCACACACCCGGTACCAGGATCAACCATTGGGTGGCCAGGTTGATCCAGGTGACCTTCTGCACATCACCAGCGCCGTTCAACAGCATCGCCAGCATGTAGCCGATACCGTTCAGCGCGATCATCGCGCCCAGGATTCGGGTCGGCCAGATGGCCAGTTCCAATGTGGCTGGATCGTGAATCCAGATCGACAGCAGGAGCTCCGGAGCAATCCAGAACGGCATGCCGATCACCGCCATCGCAACGACACCAACCTTGATCGTCTCTCGCGCCCATTGTCGGGCATCTGCCACGTCGCGGCGACCCAGTGCCTGGCCGACCAGCGTCGCACCTGCGGTACCCAGGCCCCATGCCGGCAGGCCCACGAAGTTGATCAGGTTGATGAGGACGCTGTAACAGGCCAGTTCTGCAGTGCCGACCCGGCCGACGATGCTGTAGGTCACCGTCAGCGCGCCAACGTCGAGCACTTGCTGAAGACCTGCCGGAACGGCCAGTCGAAGGACGCGTCGTATCTCTTCGATACTGGTCTTGAAGTGGTTGAAGCCATATGGCGTGCCATGTCGAAAGCCGAGCCATGCAAACAACACCGCACCAAGCACGTTGGCGAGGAAAGTGGCAAATCCGGCGCCTTCGGCACCCATGGCTGGCGCACCGAAGTGTCCAAAGATGAAGATGTAGTTGAAGCCGATGTTGGCCACGTGCATGGCGATGAGCGAAGTGAAGTAGATACGGCTTTCACCGATTCCATTCCAGAAACCGGTGCAGGCGGCGATGAACCCGGCGAAGACGGCTTGCAGGATCAGCCAGCGGATGTAGTCGACACCAATGCGGACGACCTCTGGATCGCTGTTCATCAAGGGGAACAGGTAAGGAATCGCCACGTACAACAGCGCTGAGAGCAGGGGCGCGGCGAGCCCGATGATGACCAGCGCGGCGTGCAGTGGACGGGCCGACTCGTGCGCCGCGCCTTCTCCGGTTCGTCGAGACGCCAGGGCCTGGACGGCGATCGAAAAACCGAAGAAGAGCCCGAGAAAGATGAATGAGGCAAACGAGGAGAGTCCGACGGCGCCGAGTGACGCGTTACCCAATGAGCCGACCATCGCCGTGTCAACCAGTCCCAGCAGGGCACCGGAGATCATGCCTGCCATGATGGGGAGGCCAATTTTCAGCAGGTGTCGGGCACGATCAAACGACAGGAGCATGGGTTACCTGGGCTGAGGAGGGCGGTAAAAGACTGTCGGCACGCCATATGTCATGCCGTACACTCTGATTTGGCAATGACTTCGGCGAGAGGATGACCATGACCATGCCTGCCGGGATCGGCATCATAGACACGATGATCGGCTTTCCAGCCACTGATTTCAAAATGTACGACTTCATTCGAGCCCAACTGCGTGATGGTTCGACGAAGTTCGAGTTTCCCGTCGAGTACATGTTCAAGCAGGTACCCAAGGAGATGTATGGAACGGCCAGCGACCCCATCGAACTCACGTTGAAAGAGATGGATCGCTTTGGCATCGAGTACGGCATGATCGGCTGTGGTGATGAAGTGTCGAACAAGGCGCTCAAACAGCATCCCGATCGATTCATTCCAGCGGGCTCGGTCGATCCAAACAAGGGTATGGACGGCATCCGGAAGATGGTAGCTCAGTATGAGACGTATGGCGTGCGTGCGTTCCACTCATTCAACGCAGGCTACAACCCGCAAGTGGCTATCGATGATGCAAAGATGTACCCCATCTATGCCAAATGTGTTGAGCTGGGTGTGCCCATCTTCTCGTGTGCCGGAGTGCCTGGACCACGGCTACCCATGTGGCCTCAGGAAGTCTCGCGCATCGATCAGGTGATGTACGACTTCCCTGATCTGGTTTTCGTGACCCGGCACGGCTGCGAGCCCTGGGAAGATCTGGCAGTAAAGCTGATGCTGAAGTGGCCGAATCTCTATTACTCGACGTCGGCCTTTGCGCCCAAACATTATCCAAAGGCCGTCATCGACTTCGCTAATACGCGCGGTGCAGACAAGATCATCTACGCCGGCTATTTTCCGATGGGCTTGAGCCTCGAGAGAATCATGGGGGACATGCCGGGCGTGGCGTTCAAGCCCGAGGTGTGGCCGAAGTTCCTGCGTGGCAATGCGGCGAAGGTGCTCGGTCTGACACTGTAGGAGCGGTCTCCAGACCGCGATCGAATCAAGATCGGGCTCAGGAGAGCCTCCTACAAGGCGTGATGGTGCAGGAGCGCGAAGCTTTGGGATCATGGAAGATCGCGATCAGGAGATCGCTCCTGCAACTGGGTGTTCCCGGGCACCCGCAAGCAGCCTTTCGACCGCAAAACGAATTACCATCAACAGCTTCACTGATCAGAGCAATCCACCATGAAAATCATTGCTGTTCTCTTCCCAGGCATGACAGCCCTCGACCTCGTTGGTCCCATGCAGGTTCTTGGCTTTTTTCCCGGTGCGGAAATTCAGACGGTCGGAAAGGACGCAGGGCCGGTGCGATCCGATAATGGACTGCAACTGGTTGCCACGCATTCATTCGCTGACGCCTTCACCGATCCGGATGTTCTGATTATCGGCGGTGCCGCCGGACCGACCCTCGAAGTGATGAGAGATGATGCGAGCATCGCCTTCCTTGCCGACCGTGGTGCTCGTGCAAAATGGGTGGTCTCAGCCTGTACGGGTTCGCTGATCCTGGCTGCGGCGGGATTGTTGAAAGGCTATCGGGCTTCTTCCTACTGGTCGGTGCGGGATCAACTTGCCTTGTTTGGTGCGATACCTTGTGATCAGCGGGTAGTCATCGACCGAAATCGCATGACCGGCGGTGGGGTTACGGCAGGCATTGACGTGGGGCTGACTCTTGCAGGGAAACTCTTTGGTGATGACTTCGGCCGAATGGTCGAATTGTTCCTCGAGTATGCGCCGGCTCCGCCTTACGGCACAGGGCGTCCTGAGCTGGCGGGACCTGAGCTGACCGGGCAGATAGTGAGCGCGCTCGAAAGCACGCTTTCGGTGGACGATCTCAAGGCGATGGCGAAGGCCCGAGGGTTCTAAGGGGTTGCGGACTGGTGGGTTCGCGATCGGGGATCTACACCTCTCGCATACTGGGTCGCGATCAGGAGATCGCTCTTACAGGTCTTGCCGATATCTGTAGGAGCGGTCTCTGACCGCGATCTGTGACGCGCTCAGCCCACCTGCACCGGCAGGTCACGGATCCCGCGAATGAAACTCGACTTCAGGTACTTCGGCTCACCAACCACTTCGATTCGGGAGAATCGTTTGAGGATCTCTTCCCAGATGATCTTCAACTGCATCTCACCGAGACGGTTGCCGATGCAGCGATGAATACCAAAGCCGAAGGACAGGTGTTTGCGCGGATTCGCCCGGTCGATGATGAATCGATTGGCTTCTTCTATGGAACCTTCATCGCGATTGCCGGAGAC
>CAMDVY010000364.1 GCA_945878745.1 Klebsiella pneumoniae
GACTTGCATCATCGGTTGATGACCACATGCAGCGACACACCACGGCACTCGCCGAGTGTTTCAAGAGCGACGACCACCGGGAAGGTGTTGCCTCCTTCCTGGAACGGAGAGAGGCCCGGTTTACAGGCAAGTAGATTAGACTCCTATCGAACCAAATCAGAAGACCAGCGACCATCCGGAGAACATGATGAACCAACCAACTTTTATGCCACTGCTCAATTCCATTGCCGTCAATGAGGCGAAGGGTTACCAGCTGCTCAATTGCTGGGCGAACACGACCCAGGATCCACAACTCAAAGCCGCCCTGCAGTTTGTCGCCATCCGAGAAGGCGAACATGCGGCCGCTTTTACCAAGCGCATGTGTGAGCTGGGTTGCGCCGTCGACGAAAAGAGCGCCTATCAGGTGTTCAAGAACTTCGACGAACAACTCGCTTGTGCAGGCTCCAATATCACGGATGCTGAGAAGGTTGCCTTTCTGACCGGCGGCGAAAAACCTGAAGGTGAGCGCAAGGACCCTTTTCGCGGTTTCTTTCGTGACACCACGATCGATCCGCAAACCGGCGAATTGCTGGGTCGCTATATCGCCGAGGAACGCGATAGCGGTCGACGGCTCAGGGCTGAATATGATCGGGTTCGTGCTGCAACGGGTTTGAAAAAACCAGCCATGGACGACATCGCTTCGCTGAAAGCCAGTATCGTGTCGCTGGAAAACGAGTTGCAACAACTGCGCATGATGATCGCCGCCGGTCGCTGAGACCACTCATCGTGCGAATCCTTGTCAGCGGTGGCAACCGCTACATCGGACTCGAATTGGTGCATGAGCTGGCCAAGGCTGGTCATGACGTGACTGTCATCAACAGTCACGTCGTCCCGCTGCCAGACGGGGTCAGGCGAATCCACGCAGACCGACGGGTTCCAGGCATGTTTACCGAGGCATTAGCCCCGCACCGGGATGCGTTCGACGTCTTCTTCGACAATACGGCGTTCACGCCGGACGACGTTTTACCCATGGTCGACCTGTTTCGTGGCCGACTGAAACACTACGTGTTTACCAGCTCACAGGCAGTCTACCGCCGCAGTTATGTCCTGCCGATTCGCGAGGATTTTCGCCGGCATGCCGCTGATGATGCGGACCATCGAAAAGCCTATGGCGTCGGCAAGGTTCAGTGTGAGGACCTGTTACGACGGGAATTTGAAGCCAGCGGGTTTCCCGCGACCTCGTTGCGAGTCGGTCACACCATGGGTCCACGCAGCCCGGCCGCTACCCGAGATCCGATTTTTTTCGCACGACTTGAATCGGGACGACCGGTACTAATCCCTGGTGACGGCTTCGCCTGCACCCAACTCATTCATATCAATGATGTGGCGAAAGCCATGCTTTCCCTGCTCGGTGTTGAAGGTGCCAAGGGTCAGGCGTTCAATGTGACCGGCAGTGAGATCGGCAGCATCATCGGCATCGTCCAGCAGATCGGCTCGGCGATGGGCATCTCACCACGGATCATCCACGTCCCGACTGCGCGTGCCAGACAGCAACGACCTGCGTTGCTGCATTGGGGTGAGGCGCTGGCGGGCTCAGCGATTCTCTCCATCGACAAATTGACGAACACAACAGGCTGGCGACCTCAATACGGCATCGAGGCAGGCTATCGTGATTCGTGGACGTGGTTTCAACGCGAAGGACGCCCGTTGTACACCTTCGATTTTGCCCCGGAAGACCAGCTACTGGCTGAACTGGAGACTCATTGATGCGCCATGAACCGACGCGCTACATGGATCGAACCCGTGAATTTTACGCCGCGCAAGGATTCAGCAAGGCCTATGTGTGGGCGCATCACGACAGTGCGCCGTTGCAGAGGCTTCGCAAACCGCTGGCTGAATCAACACTCACCGTCATCACTACAGCCGCGCTCTACGATCGCAAAGCTACCGATACGCGTGAGGTCACTTCTGGCTCATTGCTTGAAGCGCCGCAACATCTGTTTGGCAATGATCTGGCCTGGGACAAGACAGTCACCCACATGAACGATCCGGGCAGCTTTTTTCCTTATGCGCCGTTGCAGGCTGCGGTTGCCTCGGGGCGACTTGGATCACTGACAACCCGTTTCCACTGCGTACCCACCGAGTACAGTCAACGCCGAACGCTCGACAGCGATGCACCGGAAATATTGAAGCGATGCCGGGAAGACGGCGCTGATATCGCCCTCCTCGTCCCGCTCTGACCCGTCTGCCATCAGACCGTGAGTCTGACCGCGCGAACTCTCGAAGAGAACGGTATCCCGACCGTCATCATCGGCTCGGCCCTGGATATCGTTACTCACTGCGCGGTGCCGCGATTCCTGTTTACCGATCTCCCGCTTGGCAATCCACTCGGCATTCCTGGTGACAAACCGATGCAACAGCAGGTGGTTGATCTGGGGCTGGCCCTGTTCGAAACGACAACGCAATCCAACATGGTGGTCAAGGCGCCTGTTCGCTGGAGCGACAGTGATGAGTGGCGCGCGCGATATGCAGAAGTCAAACCCGAAGATCGCGCGCGACTGGCCGCTGCCGGCGAAGCACGTCGGGTATTGCGCGATCAACTGAAAGCATCCGGAAGGGTCAGGGATTCCTGACCCCGCATCCGTCCCACATCTTTGTCGGCATTCTGCGAAAATCAGCGCCTCTACCCGCACCCCTCAACATGAACAAGGACAACACCTACCCATGAAACTCGGTCTTATTCCCGTCAACATTGGCATGAACGATCCGGACCATATCACCGGCATGGCACAACTTGCGGAGGCCGCTGGCTTCGAATCGGTCTGGACCTTCGAACACGTCATCGTCCCGCTCGACTACCAATCAAAGTATCCCTACAACAGCAGTGGCAAGATGGGCGCGGCGCCGGAAACGAACCTGGTTGACCCCCTCATAGCGTTGACCGCCATTGCAGCCGTGACCAAGACAATTCGTCTGGGCACTGGCGTGAACATCCTGTCCCAGACCAACCCGCTGCTGTTCGCCAAGCAGACGGCTTCGCTCGACTTCATGTCGGGTGGTCGATTCATGCTCGGGGTTGGCATCGGCTGGTTGCAGGAAGAATTCATCGCCATGGGAACACCGTTCGAAAAACGCGGTGCGCGCTTCGACGACTATGTCGCCGCGATGCGCAAAGTCTGGTCTGGCGACGTGGTCGAGCACCAGAGTGAGTTCCTGAACTGGTCTGGCTTCAAGAGTTATCCACTGCCGAAACAGAATCCCCTGCCGGTCATCATGGGTGGCAACAAAGGCAAAATTCTCGAGCGGATTGCGCGGTTTGGTAATGGCTGGTTCGTTCCGGGCAGCGATCCTGCAGAGCTGGTCAAACAACTGAGTCAGCTCCAGGCAGAATGCGCCCGTTGGGGTCGCGACTTTCAGGAGATTGAGATCACCTGCATGTGGCCAGGCGCGGGTGGCATCGAAGCCCTGGAGGCGCTTGCGAAAGCCGGCGTGCATCGTGCTGTCGTGCCGTTGATGGCGTTAGGGGCCAATCCAATGGAAGGCATCCAGCGGCTTGGCAAAGAAGTCATCCCCAGGCTCCGTTGAGCGCGCTTCCAGAGGGCAGGTACGCCTGCCCCGCTTACTCCACCAGGTCATTCATGATCACCCGCCAGTTTCATTTCGGTGTCACGTCACCCATTCGGCAACCCGATTCCACCATGGCTGGCAACCCTTGCCGCGTCCTCACGCAGTTTTCACGTCCTGACGGGCATAGTCCTCCCAGAGTGAAGGCGCTGGCGCACTCAGCGTCAAATACAGCACCAGAAGCTCCACCGCCGGAATTGTCCAGGCGGCTTGAACAGGACACTGAAATGCTGCGTATCTGTGCCACCATTCTACTCGCCTCGATCGTCGCGTACCCCGCCTGGTCATCCACCATGCCGACGTTGCAAGGTCCACGAACACTCACCCTCGATGTTTTCCTGGACGAACGACCAATCGGACGACAGCGCTTTGACCTGCAGCCCACGACAACCGGCCTGCGCATCGTGTCTGCAGCCGACTTTGAAGTTCGCATCCTCGGCTTCAAGGCGTTTGGCTACACCCATCG
>CAMDVY010000365.1 GCA_945878745.1 Klebsiella pneumoniae
GTCCTTGGCAGCGTCGACGTCATGGATGGAGCACGGTCCTGCCACCACCAGTAGCCGATGGTCCCCGCCATGCAGGATGCGCTCGATGGCGGTTCGGCTGGCCTGGATCTGCGCCCGAAGGTGGTCGCTGACCTGCAGGTCGGCCTTCAGTTGGTCTGGGGTGATCAGTCGTTCCTGTCGTGTCACGTTGATGTTCTCCAGATGCTCCATGTCTGTCTCCCAAATTTCGATTTCGTCCGCCCTGAAAAACGAAAACCCCGTTGGCCAGCTGCCATACGGGGTTCAGTTTGAAGGCAGCTTTTTCTCACTACCTTCGCGGACGGACGCAAAGGTGTGTCAGGTCACTCGCCAGTAACCAAAATAAAAACCGCCAAAAAAAGGTGTTGTTCGCATGGCCGGATTGTTACTCCCTGCAGCGCTGAACACAAGTGCGACCTGCGGTTGCGTGCCACATCAGGCGCACTCCGGGTGTTAGTCGCAATTGCATCCCGTAAGGGGCGCGGCTAGGGTGCGGGCATGATTCACACCTCTCGGTCACTTCGGTCAGTGTTGCTGGCCTGCGGTATTCTTGCCTTCTCCAGCGGCGTGTCCGTGGCTGGCGATTCGGAAAGCCTGGACGCATTGTCGGCAGCGATGGGTTCTGCATCGATCAGCGAAGCAGAACGACAGACCGGTACCGCCCTCCTTGATATGGCGCGTGCTGATCTGATCGAGACACAGCGTGTGCGCGCGCTTGTGGCTGTGCGTCAATCAGACTCTGCGGACCATGCCGTCCGGATGCGCGAGCTGGAAACTTCGCTCGGCGTCGATGTGGACCATTCGGTGGCGGCCTGGGCGCGACGTCTGCCATCGCAGGCCGATGTGGAGACCCTGGAGCGGGTTCTGGCGCAGGAACGCAACCAGGTCGCAGAGCTGTCGGTACAGATCGACGAGGTTGCCGACGAGCTGGCTTCATTGTTGTCCGGTCCGGCCGAGGCGGCTGATGCACTGGCCGGGCTGCGCGATCAGCTCGCCGCGCTGCAGAATCAGCCGGTATCCCAGGCAGATGAACCCAGACTGGTCGCTGAAGCGCGGCGTCAGCTGCAGGAATATGAGCGCGCGCGCATTCTGGCCGGGATCGAACTGGCCGAACTGGATCAGGCAACCCTCGAAAAACGTCAGGCGTTGCTCGAACTCCGCCTGCGGGAGCTGCGTCACCGCGATCGACTGCATAGCGCCCGTGTGCAGGTCTTGCAGCAGCACATTGCCATGCGGGGAAACAACGAACTCGAGGTCCGTCGTGCACGGCTGGCGGCCGTGGTTGAGGAATTGTCGGATGGACCTGCGGTGCTTGGCGCGCTCGCCGCTGCAAACGCTGAGCTCGGCGCCGAGCTGGAAGCAAACGTCAGAGAGCTCGCGGAAGATCGCGGTTCACTACCAGCCCTGACTCGGGCACGTGACGATGTCGTGGCCGCCTTGCGGGACAGTCACACCCGACTTGAACTGGGTAGCCGCAGCGAAGGGGTCGGGCGCTGGCTGTGGAGTGAGCGACGCAGACTTGCGTCTCCGGTTCGCTTGCAGCAGGAACTGGAGCGCGTGAGCACGACACTTGCCGACCAACGACTGCGCCTGGTGGTGCTGTCCGAGGAGCAGCGTGATCTGGCCGACCGCCCTACTGAAGTGTCGGGTGAGGTCGAGACAGAGCAGTGGAACGCGAAGCGAATTCAGCAAACGGCTGAGGCTCTGCGGGCGACCCGGGAAGATCTGCTCAGCCTGCTGCGTGCGGTGCTGCAGCGGCGAGTCGTGGCGATGGAAGAAAAAGATGCCACGATTGCCGAGCAGCTCGCTCAAACCAGCGAAATGCAGACGTTGCTGGATCGCCAGTTGTTATGGTCCCGCAGTCACAGTCCAGTGAACCTCGGATGGCTTGCGAATGTCGGCCCTGGTTTGGCTGATCTGTTCAAGCTGGAGCGTTATGGCAAAACGGCCGAACTTGCAGGATCGAGTCTCAGCCAGCGTCCCTTGATCTGGTTGTTCAGCGCGCTCGGTGTCCTCATTCTGCTGCGTCTGCGCAGTCAGGCCGGGGAACGTATCGTCGCCGAAGCCCTGGTTACCCGACATATCCGTCAGGATACTTATCGCGCCACTGCCAGGGCGCTAGGCTGGACGTTGATCGCAGCGCTGCCCTTGCCAGCGATTCTGCTGGCCGGTGGCATGTTGTTGGGTACGATTGGTCAGGCGGGTAATTTCAGTCATTCCATTGGGCTGGCGATGATTGCGACAGCCAGCCCGCTCTTTTTCGTTCAGCTGCTTCGTTTTACGGTGATTGAACGAGGTCTCGGTCAAGCCCATTTTCGCTGGCGACGTGCCCGGCGTGAAAGTCTGCTCACCGTGTTGCCGACGATGGCACTGCTCGTACTGCCGCTCTACTTTCTTAGCGCACTTGGCGCCGCTCGCAGCGTCGAAGTTGCAACTGACGTCGTCGCCCGGCTGGCCATCGTCATGGCGTGCGGCCTGCTTGCCTGGGCGATGTGGAAATTGCTCGCCCCGGGAAAGATATGGGCGGTGCGCGAGGTCGATGCGGAACCATCAATGTGGCGGCCGCTGGTGCGTGTGAGCGGAACGCTTGCACCGCTGTTGATTGGCGGTCTGGCACTGGCCGGGTATGTTCATTCGGCGAGCATATTGCTGCAGACGACGTTTGCGACTTTCGGTGTTGCAGTCGTCATTGCCCTGTTGATCGGTCTGCTGGGTCGCTGGTTTCTGCTGGGCGAACGACGGCTCGCCTTCCAGCAACTGCTGACACAGCAGGGAACGGCCGAAGAGGCGGTGGCGCGTAGCGAGTCGGAGCGGGATGTCACGCTTGAACAGATCAACGCGCAGACCGGCAGGCTGCTGCGAGCCCTGCGCTGGACGATGATCGTCAGCGCACTCGTGTGGGTCTGGGCGGATGTGCTGCCGGCGTTCGCCCGGCTCGATGAATTTGCGCTCTGGCAGTTCATGGAGACTGGCGACGACGGCAAGACGATGGTGCAGCAGGTTACCTTGATGACCTTTGCACTTGGCGTGCTGGCGTTGGTGCTGACCTTCATCGCTGCACGCAATGTTCCTGGGCTGGTTGAGATTGGCCTGCTGTCACGCACGCGCATCGATGCGCCGACGCGGTATGCCATCACCAGTCTGCTGCGCTACGCCCTCGTCATTGCCGGTTCGCTGATTGGATTGAGCATGCTGGGCATGCGCTGGTCGCAGTTGCAGTGGCTGGCGGCCGCTCTCTCCGTCGGCCTGGGATTCGGCCTGCAGGAGATTTTTGCCAATTTCGTGTCCGGATTGATCCTGCTGTTCGAACGACCATTCCGGGTCGGGGATATCATCACGGTAGGTGAGTACACGGGCGAAGTCACCCGCATTCGGACGCGAGCGACGACGATTCAGGACTTTGATCGGCGCGAAGTGGTAGTGCCCAACAAACTCTTCATCACGGGCCAGCTCACCAATTGGACACTGACAGATTCCATTACCCGTCTCACGGTCAAGGTTTCGGTCGATGGCGATTCCGATGTTGCACTGGTATTGCGTCTGCTCAAGCAGGCGGCTGACGAACAGCCCTTGGTCTTGCGTGAACCTCCTACGCAATGCTGGCTGCTCGCTCACAACAATGGTTCCCTGGACTTTGATGTGCGAGTGTTTGTCGCTTCTGTTGTCGATCGACTGCCCGTGCAAGGCGCGTTGAATCGGCGGATCGGTGAATTGTTCAGTGAGCAAGGTGTTCGAATCGCGTCACCCCAGCTAGGCGTGACAATCCACTCGGATTCCAGCCCGGAGCCATCTCCTGCGAATCAGGTTCGTGGCCACCACTGACAAGGGCAGGATTTGCGGAAGGTACTGGCTGTAGAGGTCACTGAGGTGTGCTGATCGTCGCAGCCTGAGCACTGCTCGTGATAGTGTCGCGATCTGGCTCCCGGTCCAAGGTATCCCATGTCTGTTCGAACTCCGCCTCGTCTGTCTCGCGACGATCTTGAACGCATGCGCGAGTTTCGTATCCTGCCGAATCTGACCAAAATCCCGTTGTTTGTCGGCTTCA
>CAMDVY010000366.1 GCA_945878745.1 Klebsiella pneumoniae
TCGGGCACACGCTCATTGCACTGACGTTTGTGATCAGTGGCTTCTGGTTTGGCATCGTGGTCTTTACTTTTGGCACGTTCTACTGCGGCTGGCTTGGGTTCGCCTGTGGTATGCCGCAACACTATGGGCTGAACCCCGATGTGCCCGACTTTCGCATGAGCACTCGAACCTTCACCTGCTCGCGTCTGGTCGGGTTCTACTACTGGAACATGCAGTATCACCTCGAGCATCACATGTATCCCGGTGTGCCGTTCTACAATCTGCCCAGGCTTCGTCAGGCGATAGCAGCTGATCTGCCACCGGCGACACATGGATTGGTGGCGACATGGCGAGAAATTCTCGCCATCAGGGATCAGTCAATCAAGGATCGACAGTTTCAATTCAAGCCGGCGATACCCGGGCGGTCATAACAGATCAATGATCCGGCTGTACTTGATGACCAGCTCCCTCTGCTTGTGCAGTGGCGAGCGCAGGCTTTCATCGTTGATTTCGTTGTAGACGAGATAGAGACCGGCATTGGCCGTCTGCAACCACGCGAATCGCACATTGACTGCGGTGAAGTCGGTACGATCATCCTTCTGCACCAGCATCTGCAACTGCAACCGTGGTGTGAATGAGTAGGACATGCGCAGGCGCGCAACGTTGACTTCAAATTCACCATTCGCTACCGGCAGATCGATGTTGTTGTGAATCCAGCTCAGCTCCGACGAAAACCTCTCGCCACCTCGAAAGAGAATGCTGGTGTTGGCGTTGATACGGTCACCACCGAAAAATCCGCCGATCTTGCTTTCGACACTGAGGCTCAGCCGCTTGCCTTCGTCGGTCTTGAAGACCAGTTGCGCCTCCTTGTGATCATATTCCCCGGGCAGGACGAAGGTACCGCGGTTGATTTCGAAGGGCAGTTGCACGCCTTCGTGCGTCAGGTTGAAACCGGTGTGAATCTCGATACCGTTGCGCCACTCCCAGTGATTGTCGATGTGTGTGAACCCGGACTCCCAGAACCCGGTGTCATCCCAGAAGCCGATAAACGCAGCGTGTGGGCGCAATTCATGAATGCCAAGCCAGTCGGTCGGCCGATATCGCCGGAGCAGGAAAACATCCGCCTTTTCGTAGTTCCGACGACGCAGGAAGCCAACTTCTGGATTGAAGTTCTCGCCAACTTTGGTGTAGCCCAGTGCACTGCTCCAGAGCGGATCGTTGTAGTTGAAACGGATGCGATAGGCGGTGTCTTGGCCACGCCGGTCAGGAGTTTCTGTCTTGGCGAAGTAGGACTCGACGAGCGTGTTTTCACCAAGGCCCAATCTGCCATCGACGGCGTAGGTGCGGTTATAGTCGGTTCTGTCACTGCCGGTCAGCGTGCCGTCGCCGTCTCGCCCCACATACAGAATGCCCACGCTCGATCGATTCGCCAGTTCCTGATTGACTCGCATCACGGTGTAGTCGTTTTCTGGTGCAATGCCCACCAGTCGTTCACTGCGCATCTGCAGCAGACCCACGTTGGTGGTGTCGCCGATCTTGCCGGATAGTCTGGCGCCGCCGACGATTGGCAGTGAACGTCCGGTGGCGCTGATGCCGATACGCCGGCTGAAAAAGAGTTCCACTTCCTGGGGTGAACCGACCGTGAATTGACCAGCATTTTCGAGGAAGAAGGGGCGTTTTTCCGGAAAGAAGAGGCTGAACCGATCCAGGTTGACCTGCAGTTCATCGGCTTCGACCTGGGCGAAGTCGGTGTTGTAGGTGGCGTCAAGTGTCAGACTGGAGGTGACGGAGTATTTGGCGTCGATGCCAAACTCTTCGTCGAAGTGAGTGCCTGACGGTTGTCTTCCACCGCGACTGAGCTGGCCCAGGGCATAGGGAGCGATTTTCAGATTCCGTTGATTCGGTAGTTGCAATCCGGTGAGCGTGCCTGCTTCCGAAACCCGGTTGATGCTGAACTGTCGCGGGATTGGCGACCAGAAACTGACTTCGTTGGTACGTCTGACGTTGCGCTGAAAATTGAGGCCCCACACCGGCGCTTCCGAATTGCGGTAACGCAGTGACTTGAACGGAATGCGCATTTCGGTGCTCCAGCCATGCTCACCGATGGCAGAGCGTACATTCCAGGAGGTATTCCACTCGAGATTAAAACCACCTCCAGAGGATCCAAAGCTCTGTGTACCTTCCTTGGTGACCTGGGCGTCGTATTCCACCGAGGACGGTGTGGTACCGAAGATGAATCCGTTTTGCCTGTCATTAAAGGCGTCGATCAGTACCTGAAAGCTGTCGACATCGTCCAGTACCGAGTCACGCCGCGAGTCGCCGACCACTATGCCTGACGGATCGTCGTCATGAAGAACAACTCCGATATACAGGGCTTCTTCATCGAAGCCGACATAAACCTCGGTTTCCTGGGTCGATGGCTGACCTTCGTAGGGACGGACCTGGGTGAATTTCTGCGCCGGGCTCAGGTCCTGCCATGCATCATCGCCAAGCACGTTGCCGTCGAGCATGGGCGCCGTCGTCAGACGAGTCGCGGTGAGAACCGGCCGTTCGTCCGCGACCGTCTGAAGCGTGCAGAAGGCAAGCACTATCCCCGCAGCGACGCGGCAGGCTGAATACGACATGGCTAGAGCAGGTCGTTGGCGAGCTTGTCAACAGTGGCCAGGGCCGTCTCCGTGCTATTGTTGCGCAACATCGGGATGATGCGAGTTACTCCCAATGCTGCATAGTCCTCGAGCATGGCCTTTGTGGGCAAAACCGGCGGTGTGATGGACAGGGACAGTTCACCCAGCGCGGCTGGTCTTGGCGATGTCGCCGATATGGCCTTGAGCGCGCTGATCACCTTTGACGTGGCGGCTACGTCGAGGGCAAATCCGTACCAGCCTTGTCCACGTTGCACGGCTCGTCGCAGTGCACCCGGACTGGTGCCGCCAACAATGACCGGGGGGCCGCCGACCTGTACGGGTCTCGGCTGGGCGTTGATGCCTCCAAATTTGACATAACGTCCGTTGAAGGCAGGCTTCTCGGCGTTCCACAGTTCCCGCATGGCATCGATGTACTCATCCGTTCGCGCCCCGCGACTGGCAAAGTCGACCCCCAGCGCCGCAAATTCCTGGTGCAGATAGCCGGCGCCGATACCGAACAACAAGCGTCCACCGCAGAGGACGTCCAGGCTGCCGATTTCCTTGGCGAGGACAACGGGATTGCGCTGCGCGACGAGGGTAATGCCGGTGGCCAGCTTGATAAGGCTGGTTTGGCCAGCGAGATAGGCAAGCAGGGCGGGCGGATGCAGCATCGGCGTTTCCGGCGCGGCAGGCGAGGGTGCTTCACGAGGGTCCGGGAGAACCACATGTTCGCCCGTCCACAGTGACTCGAAACCGGCAGCTTCGGCGTTTTTTGCGACTGCAGTTGCCGTTGCTGGATTGGCGCACGCGCCCGTGTTGATACCAAAAAGTCCGATCTGCATGGGAAATTCTCCAGGCACGGCAGTTGTATGGGGACGCGACCAAACACTAAGACCGACAGGGGTAGTGTTGGTCCATTTTCAGTTTCGTGGAATACAGGCATTGTGCCAGAGAAAGTAGGCGTTCGGGGTCTTCGAGTGAACGGCATGGCCTCGAATCAGCGAGGGCATCTGCGTAAACCGGTCTCTCTTTGGGCACAATGCGCGCCATCCATATCCAACTGTGCGAATCCATGGAACAGAGCAAAAAGCCGGAAAAGGCATCTCACTTCGGTCGTTATCTGTTTGTCGGTTTTTTAACGGTAGCGCCACTCTGGGTGACCTGGCTGGTCTTCGATTTTCTGCTCGAGCTGCTGGCCGGTGTCGGGGCACCTGTGCTCCAGGCGCTTGCCGGTCTGCTGGAGGAAACAGCGCCAAAATCGGCGCTGTGGATGCAGGACGGCACGTTACATCAGCTGGTGGCCGTACTGGTGACACTGGGAGTCCTGTATGGGATCGGCATTTTTACGTCCTTGTTGCTCGGCAAACGAATCGTCTCCTCGCTCGAGTCGCTGGTTAGTCGATTGCCTCTGGTACAGACCATCTACGGCGGCACCAAGCGGTTTCTGCAAAGTGTGA
>CAMDVY010000367.1 GCA_945878745.1 Klebsiella pneumoniae
GACGCATGCCCTTGAGGGTTCGTTCTCCTGCCAATGCCCCTTCCCAATACGGTGGCCGGCGAATGTAGGTGCTTTGCGCTCGCCAGTCGTACAGCGGCGGGGTTACCAGCGTCGTGTCCTTCACGTTGATGAACATCGGGTTGTACACCTGATGAAACTGCGCGGGCTTCACGCTGCGTGCAACCACCGCGTCAATTTCTTCATCGGTCGGCCAGATGTCCTTGAGCATCACTGGCTTGCCATTCTGGTCGGTGCCGAGTGGATCGCGTTCGATGTCGACACGAACTGTGCCCGCAATCGCGTAGGCGATCACCAGAGGTGGTGACGCCAGAAACGCCTGTTTCGCATAGGGATGAATGCGACCGTCGAAGTTGCGGTTGCCGGACAGCACTGCGGTGGCGTACAGATCGCGGTCGATGACCTCCTTCTGGATTCTCGGATCGAGAGCACCGCTCATGCCATTACAGGTGGTACAGGCAAAGCCGACGATGCCAAAACCGAGCTTTTCCAGATCCCCGAGAAGATTGGCTTCTTCGAGATAGAGCTGGACAACTTTCGAACCGGGAGCAAGCGAGGATTTGACCCAGGGTTTGCGCGTCAGTCCGCGGGCATTGGCATTGCGGGCCAACAGACCTGCCGCGATGACATTTCTGGGATTACTGGTGTTGGTGCAGCTGGTGATCGCTGCAATGATCACGGCACCGTCCGGCATCAACCCCGTCTCGATGGTCCAGGGCGCGGCAATACCCTTGCTGGCCAGATCCGTTGTCGCCACTCGCGCATGCGGATTCGACGGTCCGGCCATGTTGCGCACCACCGACGACAGATCAAACTTCAGAACCCGCGGATACACCGCCGTTTTCAGACTATCGGCCCACAGGCCGGTGGTCTTCGCATAGGTCTCAACCAGCTTCACCTGCGCATCATCACGCCCGGTGAGCCGCAGGTAATCGATGGTTTTCTGATCGATGTAAAACATGGCTGCAGTTGCGCCAAATTCCGGTGTCATATTGGAAATCGTGGCTCGATCGCCCAGCGTCAGCGCGGCTGCACCTTCACCAAAGAATTCGAGGTAGGCAGAGACCACTCGTTGGTTACGCAGGAACTCGGTGAGCGCCAGCACAACATCCGTCGCGGTAATGCCAGGTTGAGGCTTGCCGGTCAGCTCAACGCCGATGATGTCGGGCAGTCGCATATAGGAGGCGCGACCCAGCATGACGTTTTCAGCCTCCAGCCCGCCAACACCAATGGCGATGACACCAAGCGCATCAACATGCGGGGTATGGCTGTCGGTGCCGACCAGGGTATCCGGGAACGCCACGCCATCACGCACGTAGATCACCGGCGACATCTTCTCCAGATTGATCTGATGCATGATGCCGTTGCCCGGCGGAATCACTTCCACATTTTCAAACGCTGTCTTGCACCAGTTGATGAAGTGGAAACGATCCTCGTTTCGACGATCTTCGATGACACGATTTTTCTCGAATGCATCTTTCTCGAATCCACCATGCTCAACCGCCAGGGAGTGATCGACGATCAACTGCACCGGCACCACCGGGTTGACGAGCGCAGGATCGCCGCCCATGTCGGCAATGGCATCGCGCAAGCCGGCAAGATCCACCAGCGCCGTCTGACCGAGAATGTCGTGGCAAACCACGCGTGCCGGAAACCAGGGGAAGTCCAGGTCCTGTCGTCCTTCGATGATTTGCGTGAGACATGCAGTCAGTCGCTCGGGCTCACACCTTCTGACGAGATTTTCTGCATGCACTCGTGACACATAGGGGAGCCGGTCATAAGCCCCCGGCGCGATGGCGTCGATAGCTGCGCGGGTGTCGAAGTAGTCAAGATTGGTGCCGGCCAGCGGCTTTCGATATGTCTGATTCATGGGCCTGTCGAGTTCGCATAGAGCGGCACGATTCGAGCCCGGATCGCACCGGAATGGGCGTCGCGGGGACGTTTGAGGGTTGATCCAGCGCACCTTCCGGAGCAGTCTTGTATTTCAAGCGCGTGGTTTCCGCGCTGTCGTCCGATTAATGGGGTCCGATCAAAGGGGAGAGATCACGTCATGACCATCACGATCAAACCGATCGATGCGACCTGCGGCGCCATCATTACCAACGCCGATCTGGCCAGCCTGGATGACGCCACCTGGTCAGAAGTTCACGCCGCATTTCTGCAGT
The DNA here is from genome assembly GCA_945878745.1 of Klebsiella pneumoniae. Classification (GTDB taxonomy): domain Bacteria; phylum Pseudomonadota; class Gammaproteobacteria; order Pseudomonadales; family Azotimanducaceae; genus SYFY01. The sequence goes on from CAMDVY010000367.1 coordinate 2,184, forward strand.
TCGGTGTGCTGGTTTTTCCGGGCCAGCATCTCGACTCGGCGTCCCAGGGTCGCTTTGCGCTGCGTTTCGGCAATGTTGAGCAGATGTCACCCAAAGGCGAAACCCCGACGTTTCCTATCGCCAACATCAAGTCGGACGGCACGCTGGCGCAGGAAACCGATGAGCAGTACCGCATTCTCAAAGGCAACGAAGGCTGGCATACCGACAGTACCTACATGCCACTCGCTTCCAAGGCGGCCATGTTATCGGCCGTCGTGATCCCGCCCGAGGGCGGTGAAACCGAGTTTGCTGACATGCGTGCGGCCTGGGATGCACTCGACCCGGCCACTCAACAGAAACTCGAAGGGTTGACGGCATTTCACTCGAACTACTACTCCCAGTCGAGAATCGGCTACACACACAAGACAGACCACATGTATGCGTTCCATGACAAGGGCGCCCCACGTCGACCAACGGTCAAGGTGCATCCGGAAACCGGGCGAAAGTCCATTTACACCGGTCGTCATGCCTACAGCCTCGAGGGCATGACACCCGAAGAATCGGAACGCTTTCTCGACGACCTCATGGCCTGGGCCTGTCAACCACCACGTACCTACAAACACACCTGGGCCGTCGGCGATCTGGTGGTCTGGGACAATCGCTGCATGATGCATCGTGCCCGCCCTTATGATCCGAATTACCCACGGCACCTGCGTGGCAGCCGGATATCAGGCGAACCCGAAAGCGAGCTTGCACCCACCCATGTCGATGACCGAGCGACCGCGTACAAACCTTCGAACAGCAACAAGTCCGCCATCGCCGTTAACTGAGTCTTCAGCAGGAAACTGACGGGCGGAGTCTGTGTTGTAACGGTAGACATCAAGCGTGCAGTCTGCACGTGCCAACGAATCTACTGTGGGGCCGTGTTGGACCGCAGATAGACACGTTCTCCTGCAATCCAGGTCTCTTGTACTTCAATCTTGTGAACCTCGCCAATGGGCAGATCCGCCGGCGCCTTGTCGAGCACGATGAAGTCCGCATTTTTGCCGGCTTCCAGGGTTCCACCGCGATCCAGTCGACCCATCAGCGCAGCACCGTTGGCGGTAAACACTCGCAGAGCCTGATCAAGCGTGATGCGTTGGCCCGTGGCGATCGCATCTCCTTCTCCGCCTGGCAGTTTACGGGTGACGAGTGTTTCCAAGGCCAGCCATGGATTGACCGATGGCACCACCGGCCAATCGGAGCCAGCCACCACGAGCGCGCCTGCGTCAAGAGCGTCCTTGATCGGCCAGATGCGCTGGAACCGATCCGGACCAATAGCGCTCAACACATCCACACCGGTGATGGGGGTCGGATACCAGATGTAGGGCGAAAACTCCCAGCTGAACGCGAGCTCGCGGAAGCTACCCACATCGCCCTCGTGGATCATTGTGTTGTGCGCGATGTCGTGAGGTTTGCCGATGTAGCCGTTCACCTTGCGGGCATGGGCGATGGCCTCGATGGCTGCACGCACGGCGCCGTCACCGGCGGCGTGGAACTTGATCTGCAGTCCCAGTGCATCGAAGCGTGCGACAGCTTCATTGAGTTCGTGTTGCGGCAACATCAGCATGCCACGATGGTTCGCCGGTGTGGGGTGCCCCTCCGTGTGAACATACGGCTCGACCAGAGCGGCAGTTCGGCCCATCAACGGCACACCATCCAGCACGATCTTCACGCAATCAAACTTGATGCGTCCGTTTGCGTGCATGTTGCGTTCGACAATCAGATCACTGGTGTCGTTGGTGAACGGCCCCCAGATGATGCAGCCTCGCGCATATTGTTTGAGATCGCCGCGCCGTGCGTATTCGGAGAGACCGTAAATCGAGTCGCTGCGTACCAACGCGTCGGTGAAGCC
>CAMDVY010000368.1 GCA_945878745.1 Klebsiella pneumoniae
CTGGCGGCTTCGTGCCGCTCAGCAGTTTGACGACAACCTTGCGCACGATTCGCGCCAGATGTTTGTCCAGTTGTCGCACACCGGCCTCGCGGGCGTAATGTTCCACAACTTCCCGTAGTGCCGGTGCGTCGATGCGGATATCTCTGGCCTTGCGTCCAGATCGCTCGATCTGACGTGGCCATAAATGTTTGCGGGCGATGGCCAGCTTTTCCGAATCGAGATAACCGGACAGCCGAATGACTTCCATCCGGTCCAGCAAGGGTCCGGGAATCGTGTCGAGCTGGTTGGCCGTGCAGACAAAGAGCACCTTGGAGAGATCGAAGTCGATGTCCAGGTAGTGATCCCGAAAGGTGGCGTTCTGTTCCGGGTCGAGCACTTCAAGCAGTGCCGAAGAGGGATCGCCTTGCCAGGACGAGCCAATCTTGTCGACTTCATCCAGCATGATCACCGGGTTTTGCGTGCCGCAATCCTTGAGAGCCTGCAGGAGTTTGCCCGGCAGTGCTCCAATGTACGTGCGGCGGTGTCCTTTGATTTCGGCTTCGTCACGCATCCCGCCAATGGAAAAGCGGAAGAACTTGCGATTCAGCGACTCGGCGATGGCGCGACCAAGAGAGGTCTTGCCAACGCCAGGGGGGCCGACCAGGCAGACGATTGATCCCGACACATTGCCTCGACTGACACCAAGGGCGAGAAATTCGAGGATGCGATCTTTCACATCATCGAGTCCTTCGTGATGGCGGGCGAGCACCTCTGCCGCCGCGCGCAGGTCGGTTGCATCGATGCTGACCACGCCCCATGGCAGACTGGTTAGCCAGTCGAGATAGTTGCGTGTCACGCTCCACTCGGATGATCCCGCCTCCAGCAGAGCGAACTTGTCCATTTCTTCATTGAAGCGGGCCTGTGCCGCTGCAGGAAAAGTCAGCGTCTGGGCGCGTTCGCGGAATTTTTCCAGCTGGGTGGTCTTGTCGTCCTTGGACAGCCCGAGCTCCTTCTGGATGAACTTGAGCTGCTCTCTGAGGACGTGTTCGCGCTGATGGCTCTGGATGTCCTTTTCGACATGATCCCGGATCTCTTTTTGCGCCTGCGCAATCTTCAGCTCTCGATGCAGCAGTTCGACCACTTTCTGCAGACGTGCGTCCAGGTTCACGGCATCAAGGATTTCCTGCAGTTTTTCGCGGGAGCTTGACGTCAGCGAGGCTGCAAAGTCGGCAAGGAGTGCTGGCCGATTCGGGCTCGACCGCGCGAGGAATATCTTCAGCTCCTCACCATAGAGCGGATTCAGCGGAATCAATTCCTTGATGATGTTGATGATGGCAACTGCGTAGGCCATCTGTTCAGTCGGGGGAGAGTCACTGCGGTCGGCAAAATACTGCACGCTCGCCAGCAACGGCGGTTCTGATCGACTCCACTGGCGCACCCGGAAGCGTTGCAGGCCCTCGAGCAGCACATGCAATACTTCGCCATCACGGTGCACTCGATGGATGCGGCAGGCGGTGCCTGTGAGAAAGAGTTTGTCCGTGCTGATGCCGGCGTCTGCAGTGCCATCGATGCCGATCAGTCCCACCACGTCCTGTCCACGTTCGCGGATGGCCTCCATGGTGGGCAACCATATGCTTGCGGACAGCACGAGTGGCAACGCCTGGCCCGGAAACAGCGGTCTCTGGTCATGCGGCAGAATGTGCAGGAGACCGGGGAGGGCATCACCGGCCGGAACGATCTGTTTATCATCGTGTGCGATCAGCACACCGTCTTGTTCAATGTCCATAGGGCGTATCTGGGGTCGGCAGTATCGGGATTCAAGTGATGACATGGGTGTGAATCAACTGATCGCCTTGCAATCATGTGCCCGAGCACTATGATCACCCCATGGACTCACCTCGTTATCTGCGTACAAGCAGACTGAATCGCACAACGACTCGAAAAACGACTCGGACAACGACTCGCACTGGTTGCGGGTCGCCGCGAGCGTGCGTTCGGTAACGAACACGTCGCGGTGGCCCGGACTGGGTCGCCACGGGTTCCGGTACCACTCCACCTGCAAACCCCGGCCGGCGACCGCCCTCCGGGGTTTTGTGTTTTTGGTGGGTCGGAAAAACTGGAAATCGTCTCAAGGAGCAATTGGAAATGGCAGGTTTCGAACATAGCGGAGATTCACAGGATCAGGACGAGCTGTACCGTGTCCGGCACAGTCTTGCCCATGTACTGGCGCAGGCGGTACTTGAGCTACGACCTGGGACTACGCTCGGGTTCGGACCGCCGATCAAGGACGGCTTCTACTACGACTTCGTTCTGCCGCAACCGTTGACGGATGAGGACTTCCCCGAACTCGAAAAGCGCATGCGTCAGATCATCAAAAAAGGCCAGAAGTTCTATCGCGAAGATCTGCCTGCCGCTGAAGCGCTGGCGCGGATCGATGGCATGGGCGAACCCTACAAACGGGAATACGCCGAACAGCTCGTATCGAAGAATGGCTTGGGTGAGCTGTCGTTCTATCGCAATGGGACGTTTCTCGACATGTGTGAAGGCCCGCACGTCGAAACCACCAAGGATATTCCACGCGATGCCTTCAAGTTGCGCAGTGTGGCCGGAGCCTACTGGCGAGGCGATTCGCGCAACAAGATGATGACCCGCATCTACGCGTGGGCGTTCCTCGACAAGGCGACGCTGGACACGTACGTGGCAAATTTTTACGACGCACAGGCGCGCGACCACAAAAAGCTGGGGCGTGAACTGTCGATCTTCAAGATTGATAACGATATCGGCAAGGGGCTGCCCCTGTGGTTGCCGCATGGCACGGTCATCCGGGACGAACTGGAGACGCTTGCCAAGGAACTGGAATTCAAGGGGGGCTATCAGCGGGTGGCAACGCCACATCTGGCTCGGGAAAGCCTCTACTACACATCAGGACACCTGCCGTACTACGCCGACGGGATGTATCCGCCCATGGAACTGATGGAGTCAAACGAAGACGGCACCGGGCATGTGAAGGAAACCTATCGACTGCGGCCAATGAACTGTCCGCATCACCACAAGGTTTTTGCAGCTGAGCCACGCAGCTATCGCGACCTGCCGCTTCGTCTTGCCGAATACGGCCAGGTCTATCGATTCGAGGAATCCGGCGCGGTCAGCGGTCTGCTGCGGGTGCGCGGGATGTGCATGAATGACGCCCATATCTACTTGACCGAAGCGCAGATCAAGGACGAATTCAAATCGGTACTGGCGCTGTACAAGGAAGCCTATGCTGTATTCGGGCTGACCAACTATCGAATTCGCTTGTCACGCTGGGACCCCGAAGATCCGAAGGGCAAGGAAAAGTACGTGGATAATCCGGCTGCGTGGGCGTCTTCGGAAGCCATCCTGGCGGAGGTGCTGGAAGAGCTCCAGATCCAGTATGTGGAGGGGCCAGGGGAAGCTGCATTCTACGGGCCAAAGATCGATATCCAGTTCGTGACGGTCACTGGCAGAGAAGAAACGGTTTCAACCATCCAGCTGGATTTTTCCGTACCCGAGCGCTTCAACCTGAAGTACGTGGGACCGGATGGTGAGGAACATACGCCGTACTGCATTCATCGTGCGCCGTTCAGCACGCATGAACGGTTTGTGGCGTTTCTGATCGAACATTTTGGCGGTGCGTTCCCGACCTGGATCGCGCCCATCCAGGTTCAACTGCTGACCGTATCGGAGCAGTATGACGACTATGCCAAGGGGATCGTGGCAAAACTGCGCAGCGACTTCATTCGAGCCGAAATTGCGTCATCCAACGAGACGCTGCCGAAGAAGATCCGTGAGGGTACCGTTCGCAAGATTCCCAATCTGCTGATCATCGGGGAACGTGAAGTAGCCGATGGCACGGTTACGCTGCGACGGTATGGGCACAAGGATCAGCACACGATGTCCGTGGACTCGTTCGTGAGCGCGATTCAGGCGAGCATCAGAACCCGCAGTCTGCAGTTCCAGCTGCCCTGATCTGCGTCAGTGCTTGACCTTGTGAACAACGTCCTGTGACCTCGACTGCCTTCCTGTGACCTCGACCACTGTCGCACAGACGCTG
>CAMDVY010000369.1 GCA_945878745.1 Klebsiella pneumoniae
CCTGATGCGATACCGAAGCCGGCGAGACATGATGGAAATTTCCACGAACCCAGCCTTCAGCGAGCGCCACGAGTACAAAATCGGAGCGCTCGACAGGACACTCGCTTATCCCGTTGAAGCGAGTATCAACCCCGCCGACCCGAGATTTCTGATGGCCATGATCTTGCTGTTGATCGCCTTGGTCACCGACAACTTTTTCGGGACACACGTCCGTGTGCCAGCGGAAAAATAGGACACACGTATTTGTGTGTAAATCAAAAACGGACGCGCGATGGTTGAGTTTTTCTCTCAGACAAACATGGAATCAGTTGATTCAGAGTCGCAGATCAAGTCAGTTTGATTCTGACGACGCACACTCCTGATCAAATCAACAGGACAATCAGGCATCAGCGGCGTTGGGATAGCGCAGAAGCAAACCAGTAGCTCCATCAGTCATCCAACGCCCGTTCACGCTGCTGTAGTCCTCGATCCGAGACCCACTTCTGCACATGCGTCTGTGAACCGTAAGCACGTTGTCGTTGTTTGAGCGATGCAACGTGACGTCGCCATCGATCATTCGGGTCCGGCTGCGAACACTTCTTCGGAGGAGTTTTAGAGACTACTGTCAATAACCGAACATATTCACGAAGGGTGATGTTGATGACACGACCGTCATCCAAGAGACCCGATACCAGCGGCGCCAGGAGTGCGTCCAGCGCCTCAGCCGAATTCGCTGTCGCCTTGAGCCTGACTGCGACTGATGAGTCCAGACAGGCCTCAACCGTTTTCTCGATTTTCGCCTGTATCGGGTTGATGTCGACATACGCCATCGCTGCCAGAATGGACTCATCATCAAGCAGTGCGCCTGAGTAAAACCGTTGTTCAAAGAAGTGCCCGGTGCACTCATCCTCAATATTCGCCCGCCTGGCAATGGGCTGTTTGAGAAACTTCATGAACGTTGAGACTGAACCAAGTTCCTTGCGCACGTGCCGAAGCCGCGACTCATCCTGGAGTAGCGCCGCCTTCTTCACCTCCAGCGCGATAGCATCCACTTCGCCCCCTGGCATTCGTGGCGGACAAATCGCAAGCCACCTGTCGGCAGCCTCTTCATCTGACCATCGCTGACAGGCAAGAGGATCGTAGTAGACAACCAGATGAAAGTGGTTGCTCATGATGGTGTATGCATGCACCTCGACCGCAAAGTACTTGCCAAGAAACATGAGGCGATCGATAAGCCATTGCTTTCGATGCTTGTAGTTCCGACGAGTAACTCGATCATAGCCACACAAGGCGCTACGTCGTACGCAGCGCGACACCAGGTGATAGAAGAGTGGCACCTCTGGATCGATCAGGATTTTTCGTGGAGTAGTCATGGCCCAATTATGGGCTCGCCGATTTTCGGGGGCTGCGCGACATCGGATTGTGCCTGCGTGCGAAAAAGCTGTAGATTCAGGGGCGTGTGTCCTCAATCTGGAGATCAGCATGGCAGCAGTCAGGAAAGGCGGCACCGTCGCCGTCACCGGCGCCGCGGGCTTCATCGGTGGCTGGGTGGTACGACGACTGCTCGATCGGGGGTATCGAGTCAGGGCGTGTGTCCGCAATGTGAAAGATGATGATCGAGTCGGCTTCTTGAAGGCCATGCCAGGTTACGCCTCCGGCAGGCTCACCCTGCATGCCGCCGATCTCGACCAGCCCGGTTGTTTCGACGCCATCTTCAAGGGTTGTCACGGCGTCTGCCATGTCTCGCACGTCAGCAACTATGACGATGCCGACTACGTCCGCAGAACCTGTGAACACATCATTCACAGCATCAACCAGGCCGACACCGTGTCGCGAGTTGTCGTCACGTCGAGCATCGCCGCCGTCATTTCCGAGGTCGACATCCATGAACTGGAGCGTCGACCCGTCTGTTACGAGGATCGTTACCCCGACGAGCAGAACCCCAAGCGGACGCCCGAACGCGGCCAGGGATATTCCATGGGCAAGGTGATCGCACAACGTGTGTTCTCAGATGCCGCGCACGCCAGTGGTCGTTGGGACGCCATCACCTGCTGTCCAGCCGACAATGTCGGCCCGATCCAGTCACCTCACCAGAAGGACATGGGCCCCTGGCAGCACATCATCGAAGGCATGCTGAAAGGCAAGTACTTCCAGACCCTCGCCTACCGGCCGTGGATGGTTGTCGATGTGCGAGACGATGCCGATTGCCACATCGGTTTGCTCGAGAGCGTGCAGGTGAAAAATGGCGAGCGCTACATCGCCTGGTCCACTGAAACCCGCGATGTCGAAGACATCTGCGCCAGCATCGATCGACTGCTGCCTGAACTGCGCTTCGACACCCCTGCCATCACAGACACCTCGCCGGATCGCATCAAAGCGAGGGAGACCGAATTGCGACGCATCTGGGCAGGCTGCGAACTGCGCAATGATCGCATCCGCGCCATCATGCCTATCCGCTTTCGTCCCATGGACGAGTCGATCCGGGACTGTGTGGAGTCCCTGATCAGCGTGGCCAGTGTCGAGGTTCGCAAGCGGGCGGACTGACAAACCGCCCAACAACCTATTCGGTTACCCGACAGGAACGTTTCGAGGTCACCGGGTTGCACCAGACACCCGCTGCTGGCGAGACGACGTAGTTCGTTCCAAACCGGCTGGCCGGCAGGTAGTAGTCCGTGCTGATCGCCTGAGCACCACTCGCAAACGCGGCATCACGCCGCGTGGTATCTCCGGAGCGTGCCTCTTGTGTGTCCGCGTCGGCACGCGTCCGAACCAGAAATTCCTGCCTGACCATCGCCTGTATGTGATCAAAATCATCAACGGGTTCGTTGAGAATCATCACCGCCGCAGCAGGATGATCTGCCGCCACGTTGACGAACATCGGTCGATCGCGCCAGGTCGCTGCGTACAGGTCCAGTTTCGGACCCTGCTCGTCGAGGATCAGCAGAAACCGACCACGCACTGCATCAACAGGCGGCCAGTTTCCCGGCCCCATGGATCCGGGCTGCAACAACGACTCTCCCAACGCCTCTCGCAACAAACTGTCCAGGCGGTCCATTGCCGCCGCGTCGAACGGCGCCGGATCAGGCAGGCCGGGGACCTTTTGATCTTTCAGATTGAAGCTGATCCAGATCGGCACATGCATTGGGTGGTTGCGCGACCACAACACAATCTGATCCAGGCATTCGCGTAACCCCGCACAACTGCTGTTCATGTCGATCACCTGGATATGGCCAACAGGAAAGTCATCACGCCCCGGTTCATTGAAGACGTCCAGTTCAATCTTGCGGATGCCAAGATCCAGTTGTTGATCCAGTGGCAAATGTTCGTAGTCGATCGCCCGAGCCGCGTCCGGATTCGAATCTTCCAGTGCCTCCCGGAAGGTTTGTGACATCGATTGTTTGTAACTGTTGTGGCTGCCAACGAACTGGATTTCATTGAGCCGTGGACCTTGCGCACAGCCGGCCAGAGTGAACACCAGAAGAGCGGTCATCAACCCAAGTCCGGCAAAACGAAATTGCTGCATCATGAAACCTTTATGAAAGAGTGAGTCTAAACTGCCACCGTTGCACCGCAGGACAGATTTCGAATGAACATGCCCGACATGTCCACCCTTCGTTCCGATCATCACCGGAACATCGTCATCATCGGGGGTGGGTTCGCAGGTGTCACGCTGGCTCGATTACTGGAAAAATCGGTTCCTGAAGGCTGGGATATCTTCCTGCTCAGCAAAACCAACCTGATCACGTTCAACCCACTGTTGCCGGAGGTGGTCGGCGCCTCCGTTGCACCGGGAGACGTTGTCGTGCCGCTACGCCGAATTCTGAAACGGACCCGTTTTCGCATGGTGGAGGTCGAGACCATTGACCTCGAAAACAGGACCGTCACCTATGTCAAACCGATTCGCGACACGATTCCCTTCGAACACCTGGTGTTTGCTGCAGGGCTCGATGCCAATCTCGATACCGTGCCAGGCCTGGCCGAATTCGGTCTGCCCCTGAAGACTCTTGGCGATGCTCTCTACCTGCGCAACCGGGTTATCGGTCGTCTCGAAGAGGCAACGCTGACGTACGAC
>CAMDVY010000370.1 GCA_945878745.1 Klebsiella pneumoniae
GCCTCCGCCAAAAAATCCGAAGTTCCACTCACCACACAGCTTCGTCTCGCGGAACTGGATGAAGCCCTGTTCAAGATGCGAAGTACACTGAACGACGCCATTGGTCGGTATCAGAACATCGTTTCGACTAAGTCTTGGCAAAAAACCAACGCGTTTTCTTTTGGAATAGCGATGAACAACATCAAACTGGTGTGTTCAGAGGCAGTGGTCGAGATCGTCGGCAAGGCGCTGATGATCGCGGGGATAAACGGATATCGCAACGACCATGAGTCAGCGCTTGGTCGTCACCTGCGCGACGCGTATGGCGCCATGCTCATGGTTAACAATGACCGAATACGTTCCCACAACGCAGCCATGCAGCTTGCGCAGCGATGACATGTCTGTTTCCGCTTTGCCTAAAGGTCTTCCCCACCAATGCCATCCAATCCATGGCAGTGGTCGAGTGTGGGATGAAACGAATTGTTATCTCGATGTAGTCGTTGAGCTATTGCACGCGTTTGGGCACGAGCCGCTGGCTGCACTGAGCGTTACGGCTTCAACCCGTTGGGAAGGTGATCAGTGGACGTTCTGCAAGTTCAACGATGAAGATCTGCGTTTTCTGTTTGGTGCGGACATTCAGGAGCTGAATCCCTGGAATGAACTCGAAGATCACGTCGTCGAACAGCTCGGTCGCGGAAATCCGGTCCTGATCGAAGCGGACTCGTTCTACCTGCCTGACACTCGCGGTTCATCGTATGGAACGCAACACGTCAAGACGACGATTGGTGTGCTGGAGATGGCGCCCGCCTCGAAGCACATGAGGTATCTGCACGGACGTGGCTGTTACGAACTTTCTGGCAGCGACTACCAAGGGCTCTGGTTGCCACTCTCTGAGCGTGCTGAGGGCTGGCTACCCCCGTTTGTTGAACGTGTGACCTGGTTGGATCCCCAACGTACAGTTTCGTTGGCCATTGCGGCAGCAACATTGTTGCGCCGAGAACTGACGCGTTTGCCCTCCGATAATCCGATCTCGATCTACGCCGCGGGCCTTGAGACTGAACTCGAGGTCATGCGAAAGAACCCGGACATGGACTATTTCCATCGTTACGCGTTTGCCACGCTAAGGCAACTGGGCGCCTGCTTCGAGCTGTTGGCAGGTCACGTCGAATGGCTTGTCGAAAACGGTTCGTGGAACAGGAGCGACGCTGGGAAGACGTTCTTTCAGATTGCGCAACAGGCAAGGTCATTGCAATTCCAGTTGGCACGCGCCATTGCGCGAAACAAGATATTGGACCTGTCACCGCTCGATCAAATGAGCATAGCTTGGAAAGCTGGATTTGATGCACTGAAATCCGGTGTTGTCTGATGACAGAACAAGGAAACACGTCTCTTCAAACCAACGTCGATCTGACCTGGAGCCTCTGGCGTTGTGACGTCGGAGTTGTGACCAGACCCTCCGATCTGAACGAATCATCCCGGCTTTGGCGAGGTTCGTCCCAGCAACTCACGGTAGGTTCCCTCGTTGGCAGTGCGGAACCTGACCAATCTGATTGGTGGTTGACAGCAGAGTTTCAAAGTCCGGCTCCGTCGATCATGAGCTTTGCGTCGGTATTTGGTTGCGCCAACGTCTGGCTCAATGATGCCAAGGCGGCAGTTTTCGATAATGCTTTTCGACCGTGGCAGCTGGCTGTGGCGGGGCTTGAGTCAGGACAGCGCATCGCACTTCACTTTCCTTCATTGACCACATCCGTGAATCCGTCCCATGGTCGTGCACGATGGCGCACGAACCTGGTGACAAACCAGAATCTGCGTAGTCACCGGGTTTCGTTGGCCGGTCGTCTCCCGGGTTGGTTCAGTCAGACTGCGCTGGTTGGAATCAGTGGTCCCGTGACCATAGCTCCGATCGATCAGGAGACAGCCACAATAGTGGCCGTGCTGGTCGACGATGAACGCGCAAGTCTTCAAGTCCGCTTGACAGCGAACGCACAGGCAGAGGAAGTGACAGTCGGAATAGGTGGTCGAAACTATGTCGCGCCCGTCTCGCTGGACGAGAGGGGTCATAGGACCGCCAAATTCCTGGTTGATTGCGTCTCTCTTGGACGATGGTCGCCGCATACACATGGCGAACCAGTTCTACACGATGTCGAAATCACTTTGGGACAATATAAGACTGTTCGGCGGCGGGTTGGCTTCAAATCGGTTGTCTTTGACCAGGACACGGGCCAATTTTTGGTCAACGGTGTGTCTGTCTTCTGTCGAGGGGCCTGTTGGATCGCGCTGCAGGCAGCAGAGATCGAAAACGAGTTCAACCTGGAGGCGCGCCTGCACCAGGTGCGAGATGCCGGATTCAATATGCTCCGCGTAGTCGCTACCTCCTGTTATGAGAGTGACCTGTTCTACGACTTGTGTGATCAGTTGGGCATTCTGGTTTGGCAGGACCTCCCGTTTGCAAACATGGCGTATCCCGAGTCCGAGGAATTTGCAAACGGAGTGTTTCGCGAGCTGGAATGGCAGTCAAGTCGACTCGCTTGGCACGCCTGCCTGGCGGTGATCTGTGGCAATAGCGATGGGGAACAACAGGCAACGTTGCTGGGACTGCACGAAGCAAAACGCTCGCAGCAGTTCTTTTCAAACACCATGCAAGCTTGGTGTGCCGATCTGTTTCCGAGTCAGAAGTACATCCCCTCCGCGCCGGCGTTTGGGCCGCTGCCTACCCATCTGTCTGCGGGGGTTAGCAGTTTCTTCGGTGTAGGTGCGTATCGCCGATCGGTCGATGATCGATGCGTGGAGCAGGTTCGGTTCGCCAGTGAGTGTCTGGGTTTCGCAAACGTGCCAGACCTGGCATCCATGAGTGAACTGTTCGGTTCGTCACTGCCATCGCCGACCAGTGCAAACTGGAAGTCTGGAACACCAAGGGACAATGGTGTGGGTTGGGACTTCGACGACATCCGGGATCACTATACTGATCAACTGTTTTCGGTGAATGCACTTGAGCTTCGAATGAGGGACCTGGCGAGATATTTCGAGTTGTCCCGGCTCGCCAGCGGTATCGCCATGGCAGCTGTTCTGACTCGGTGGCGGGCCTCACGGTCACAATGCCAGGGTGCATTGATATGGATGATGCACGACATCAAGCCAGGCGCAGGGTGGGGACTCATTGATGTGCTCGGTCGTCCGAAACCCGCTTATCACTTGGTGCGAAGTGTACTTCACCCAGTACAGGTACTCGTTACAGACGAAAATTTCGATGGTCACAACCTTCATTTGATCAACGAACAAGACGTTGAACAGGTTGGTATTCTGACGATAGTCCTTGTTCTCGTGGATGGTCGGGCAGGCGGAAAGGTTGTCCGACCTGTCGTCCTTCCGCCGCGGTCAGTGCAGGCCCTTTCGGTTGATGCTTGTTTTGATCGCTTTCAGGACACAACCTGGTCCTATCGATTCGGTCCTCCTGCGTTCAGAGCCGTAGCTGCCGATCTGTTGTTGTCGAACGGAACCTCCATCCAACACGTAGCGACAGTAGGTACTCGCGTGGTCGAGACGGCGAGTGACATCCAGCTGACTGCCTGTCTGGTTCATCACGAAGGCTCGGTCCGCCTGCAACTGGAAACAAACAGATTGCTGGAGTGGGTACAAATCGATTCATCAGGATTTGAGTGCATCGACAATTACGTTCACGTCATTCCAGGCGTTTCTCGTCAAATCGCCATCCGCGTAAACCCAGACCATGAAGGAAGCTACAGTCTGCGTGTCAGGCCTGCGAACAGTCGCCGTGAACTCCGTGTGCCTGAGCTCGACGCAACATGAGCCAGCAGTCGTTCTGGCTTGGCGAGACAGGCGGAGCGACGTTTGTTCATCTGCATTCGCCAAGAGACCAATCCCGTCGTAGACCAACAGGCATCATCGTTGTTCCTGCGCTTGGCCATGAGTACATGCATGGTTACCGCGCTTTGCGAGCCTTTGCCTCAGCAGCCGCCGCAACCGGTTTCACGGTAGTCCGGCTCGATTTGCGAGGTACAGGCAATTCGACTGAAGTATCCGGATTTG
>CAMDVY010000371.1 GCA_945878745.1 Klebsiella pneumoniae
AATGGCGACTGGAATCCCGCGACGTGGCAGTGAGGAAGCTGCTTGGTATGCCAGGGCCGAGCGTCATGGCGACATGCTCGATCGAGTCTCCAGCTACTTCGGCCTGCGCAGCATCGAGGTCGGACCAAACCCCGGAACCGGCAGGTCCACTCTGTTACTGAACGGTGAGCCTGTCTTCCACCTCGGCACCCTTGATCAAGGCTGGTGGCCGGACGGTCTCCTGACTCCGCCGGCTGATGCAGCAATGATCTTCGAAATCGAATTTCTGAAAGCCGCCGGCTTCAACACGCTGCGCAAACACATCAAGATCGAGCCAGCACGCTATTACTATCACTGTGACCGGCTCGGCCTGCTGGTATGGCAGGACATGCCGAGCGGATTCGCGCCTGCGCAACATGTTCTGCCCGACGATGTCGGTGAGGGGCTGCGTAAATCGGTTGTGGTCGAGCAGTACGAGCTCGAATTGCGGCGCATGATGAATCGGTTGCAGCCGCATCCGAGCATCGTGATGTGGGTCATTCACAACGAAGGTTGGGGGCAGTACGACACACGAAGACTCGCCGACTGGGTGAAGGCACTCGATCCAGGCCGCGTGGTCAACGCAGTCAGTGGCTGGCTGGACATCGATGCCGGAGATGTTCGGGATATCCACGACTACTCCGATTCTCCTGCAGTACCCTCTCCAGAAACTCGACGTGCACTGGTGCTCGGTGAATACGGCGGAATCGGCTGGCCGATCGACGGACATCTATGGGACCCAACCACGCGCAATTGGGGGTATCAGACCTATCACACTGCCGAAGCCGTCGAAGCGGCATATCGCCGCAAGACTGCTGCAGTCGTTGACATGGCCCGTCTCAGCGATGTGTGTGGTGCGATCTACACACAGACGACCGACGTCGAGGGCGAGGTGAACGGGTTGCTCACTTATGATCGACGCGTGGAGAAATTGTCGAGGGAGTGGTTGCGAATCGCACATGCAGGATTGACCAAACGCGCCGAGTAAATCGTCGGTCCTGAATACGTGCAAGATCTTCAGGAGAGGAAATCGCTATGCTTTCCCCTCTCTCAGCTTGTCCTTTTTACTTCGGCGTTTACCCTTGATCCCACCGTTACCCCGTTCTGGCGGCAAAATAGTCTCGTCAGGCTCAAATCCCGGGATGACTTCAAGTTCCAGTGCCAGTCCATGACGCTTTTCAATGAGGCGAAAATGCGCGGCGTTGTCCAGCGTGACAAAACTCACCGCCACGCCTTCAGCCCCGGCACGCCCAGTACGCCCAATACGATGCAGATAGTCATCAGTGGAGCGAGGCAGGTCGTAGTTCACCACGGCCGGCAGATCGACGATGTCGATACCACGCGCCGCAAGGTCAGTTGCGAGCAGAACCTGCAGGCGGCCCGACTTGAAATCAGCCAGCGCCTCGGTGCGTGCCAATTGACTGAGGTCACCATGCAGCGCCGCCGCATTCAATCCCGCACGGCGCAGTTTCTCCGCCACATGTTCTGTGGTGTATCGCGTCGCTGTGAAGACCAGCGTGCGTGGCCACTTGTGCTGCTCAACGAGATGACGCAACAGTTGTGTGCGTCGGGCAGTATCAACTCGAATGGCGTGTTGTTCGATCCGAGGGGTGGTGTCTGCACTGGCCGGTACATCGATGCGCAACGGGTCTTGGAGCAATTGTTCCGCGAAGCTGTGAACCGCAGTCGGAAACGTCGCCGAAAAGAGCAGGTTCTGTCGCTGGGCCGGCAGCGCGGCAAGAATCCGCCCGAGTTCTTCGGCAAATCCCAGATCAAACAACCGATCCGCTTCGTCCAGCACCAGAGTCGTGAGCTGATGCAGTCGCACGGCATTGTGCTCCAGCAGATCGAGCAGACGGCCGGGGGTAGCAATCAGGATGTCGGCACCACCGCGCAGCAACATCATCTGTGGATTGACGGAGACACCGCCAAACACCGTCACCACTTTCATGCGGCGTGGGGCGAACCGGGCATAGTCTTCGCAGGCGGCACCAACCTGGGCGGCGAGTTCACGGGTCGGCGCAAGTATCAACGCCTGCAACATCTCGCCAGCCGGACGTCGCGCACAACGTTCGATGAGCGGCAACGCAAAGGCAGCGGTTTTACCCGAACCTGTCTGCGCACAGGCCCAGACATCGCGGCCTGCAAGGATTGCAGGGATAGCTGCCAATTGCACCGCGGTCGGCGTGACGTAACCACGAGCCGACGCCGCCCATTGGGTAGCCTTGTTGAGTCCGGTGTCTGAGAAGTCCACCGCTATTTCTCCAGCTCACGGACACGAAAGGTGCGGCCCTTGATCTTGCCTGCACGCAAGCCACTGAGTCCCTGTGCCAGTGCGCCTCGCGCAATCGCTACATAGGTGCGGGTGGCGAACACATCGATCTTGCCAACGACATCCGCAGAAAGTCCTGCACTTCCCGTCAGTGCACCGAGCAAATCACCGGGCCGCAGCTTGTCCTGCCGCCCCGCATCGATCACCAGCGTCTGGAATGGTGCGGGCAACGGATGACCAGACGCTGTCGTCAGCTGACCCCAATGCAGCGGTGCATCGAGGCTATCGGCAATGGCGCGCAGACGCGCAGATTCACTGCTGGAACACAGGCTCAAGGCCACGCCACTGCGACCCGCCCGACCGGTGCGACCAACACGATGCAGATGTGTATCGGCGTCGTGGGCGAGTTCGTAATTCACGACCATCGCCAGATCTTCGATATCAAGGCCACGCGCAGCGACATCTGACGCCACCAGCACGGTGCAACTGCGATTGGCAAAGCGCACCAGCATCTCTTCGCGTTCACGCTGATCGAGTTCACCATGCAGCGACAGCACCGCAAACCCCTGCCGTCCCAGTTCAGCGGCGACACTGCGCACGGCATCACGGGTGTTGCAGAACACCACGGCCGACTCGGGTTTGTATTCAAGCAACAAGGCACGCAACGCCGGCAGCTTCTGTTCGGCTTCAACACTGAAGAAGCGCTGGTCGATCTGAGGTCGCGTTTCTTCGCCCTCAATACTGACATCCAGGGGGCTACGCTGTAGCCGACGGCTGATGGCGCGAATTTCTGCCGGTATGGTGGCGGAGAACAGCAAGGTCTGGCGTTCCTCCGGCACTGCCTTCACAACGATGTCGATCGTGTCAGCAAACCCCATGTCGAGCATGCGATCCACTTCATCCAGCACCAGAACCTTGACCGCTTGCAGCGGCAACACCTGCCGCTCGATGAGGTCCTGGATGCGCCCCGGTGTGCCCACGACGATGTGTGGCAAATGCGTCAATGACGCCAGTTGCGGCCGCAATGGCACACCACCACACAGCGTCAGAACCTTCACGTTGGGAATGGCCCTTGCCAGGCGCCGAATTTCGCGACTGACCTGGTCAGCCAATTCACGAGTCGGGCACAAGACAAGCCCCTGCACAGCGTCCGTGCCGGTTTCCAGTGCGGCCAGCAGTCCAAGCGCCAGGGCAGCCGTCTTGCCACTGCCGGTGTGCGCCTGGGCAATGACATCGCCGCCGGTCAGGATGGTCGGTACGCAGGCGGCCTGTACCTCGGTCATTTCAACGTATTCAACGTCGGCCAGGCCACGCGCCAGCGAGGCGGGAAGATTCAGTTCGGAAAACAGCATTGGGATTTGAAGGCCTCGTGCACAGATGGGGACAATCACACTAACGACCCCGAAAAGCCCGGCCAGAAAGAGTCTCCCAAGGGGTCTCATTCAGTCCGTCTGGAGAATCAGAAATGGATGCGGGCAGGGTATCCCGGAATCCCGGCGCCGCGAAGGGCTATCGACTCACCTTCCGAAGAACCCATTCACGCCGTCTTTTTCAATCTGATCGGGCCTGTCTCAGCCTGGCATCGCAAAAATCCGCCAGCGCTTCAAGTTCGCGTCCGCAGTCGCCTGCAAAGCAGGAGCCATGCATCACGGCCAGGCGATCCGGGCGAAGTGCCATCAGCGTACGAATCGTCTGTCCTGTCGTGGGTG
>CAMDVY010000372.1 GCA_945878745.1 Klebsiella pneumoniae
TCCTTGAGTTTGCGCATCGCGTCTTTGATGCGCAGCTTGCTCTTTTGGGTGCGGCCGCCGGAGATGTTCGAGAACATCTGAGAAAGTTGCTGGGTCATCTCCTCCATCCCGGGAGGTGCCATGATCTCCACGCCAACTTTTGGCGCAGCGATGTCCAGTTCGATTTCCTTGTCATCCAGCTCGCCCTGGCGGAGCCGTTTGCGAAACATCTGGCGCGCGTCCGAGTCGCGTGGTTTGTCATCCTGTGGACTTCCGAATCCGACGCTGCGAGGCCCCGGTAACAAAGCGTCCAGTACACGATCTTCCGCGGCATCGGTCGCCAGTGAGGCAACCTTTTCCATCTCTGCTTCCCGCAGCATTTTTACAGCAATATCCACCAGGTCCCGAATGATGGAGTCCACATCGCGCCCGACGTACCCCACTTCCGTGAACTTGGTCGCCTCAACCTTGATGAATGGCGCTCCTGCCAGCTTGGCCAGTCGTCGGGCGATCTCGGTTTTTCCCACGCCCGTAGGACCGATCATGAGGATGTTCTTCGGTGTCACCTCTTCGGCCATGTCGGCGTCCAGATTCATGCGCCGCCAGCGATTGCGCAGTGCAATCGCCACGGCTCGCTTGGCGTCCTGCTGACCGATGATGTGCCGGTCGAGCTCGCTGACAATCTCTCTTGGAGTCATGCTGGAACTCATGCAGATACTCCGAAGTTCAGAGTCTCGATCGTGTGTTCCTGATTGGTGTAGATGCAGATGTCTCCAGCGATGACGAGCGCCTTGCGAACGATCTCCTCCGGCAGCAGGTCGGAGTTTTCTTTCAGCGCACGTGCCGCGGCGAAGGCGTAAGGACCACCCGAGCCGATGGCGAGTATTCCAGACTCCGGTTCGACGACATCCCCGGTACCACTGATCATCAGGGAAGCCGTCGCATCGGCGACCAGCAACATCGCTTCGAGCCTTCGCAAGGCTCGATCGGATCGCCAGTCCTTCGCCAGTTCCACTGCAGCGCGTGTCAGATGCCCTGAGTATTTTTCCAATGCCCCTTCGAAACGCTCGAACAGGGTGAAGGCGTCGGCTGTGCCGCCCGCAAAACCGGCGAGTACTTTGCCTTGGTAGAGTCTTCGTACCTTGCGGGCGTTGCCTTTGAGAACCGTGGCGCCGAGAGTGACCTGACCATCGCTGCCCATGGCAACGGAAGTGGCGTCACGCACGACAACGACGGTAGTTCCGTGCAGATCTGCCATGTCGTTACTGCTGAAAGATTGAAGCGCGATAGTGGGGGCGCACACAAGCCATTGCAATGGTCTGGCTGACCTGAAAACGCAGACGATTGATGTCGTGTAAAACGCGTCGGCCTATTCCGCTCTTTCCTGCAGAATCACGTTCAGGTTTTGTTCCTGCAACCTGGAGAGCGTCGCCTGTGCGTCGTCTCGAAGCCCATATGGGCCTACGACCACGCGGTACCAGGTGCCATCGGCGAGCGTCACCGGCACCATGCTGACGGGCAGATCCTGGAGCAGTAGAGACGCACGTACGGATTCGGCATCGGAAACGCTTCTGAATGATCCCGCTTGAAGGATAAATTCCTTTGGCTCCGGGGCCGAGGTGATGACCTCAGGTGTGGTGACGACCTCAGGTGTAGTGACGATGGCTGGATTAGTGACTGAGCCTTGTGGGGTGTAAGGGGTCGGGTCGACGACGACCTTGTTTTCCTTCAGGAGCTTCGGAAATTCAAAGGTCAGTTTAGGTTTGGTGGGCTCGGCTGGCGAGTCTTTAGTAACAGGCGTTTGTTCGAGCAACTCTGGGCCGTACGCCCCGGCAAGTACGCCAAGCGCACCAAGGACGATCCCGGCGATAAAACTCGGGCCATGAAACAACACGTTGGTTCGCTTGTCAGGCTGTCGACGGGTTCTGGTGAAATCCTTGGGCATCCCGGGATGATAGAGGCTGGGTCAGGTGCTGGCGACCATTTTCCCAGCGTTTCACGGTGGTAAAATGGTGGCGTATCCATGCACCATCAGGGAATCGCGGTCAGCTTGGAAAGGTCAGGCTCCGTCGTATGGATCGATGTCAATCGACCAGCGAAGTGTTCGAGTCTCGGGTAGCGCTCGAATTGCTGCGCAACTGCGCTGCAAGGCGCTGCGGTTGGCGGCCAGCAGCAGTAGCTGCAGTCGATGTCGATTGGCGATTCGCTGAATGGGCGCTGGTACCGGACCGGACACGGAAACACGTCGATCCAGCCTGAGCTTGAGGTTCCCCAGAAAGGCGGTTGCCTCAGCGACCGTTGTGGCATCGGCTCTTATCAGCGCCATCGCTGCGGCCGGAGGCAAGCCCGCGCTCACACGATTCTCGAGCTCATGCCGTGCAAAGGCTGCGTATCCATCACAGACCAGGCGTTGCAATGACGGATGTTCGGGCTGGAGTGTCTGGATCCAGACTTCGCCGGATCTCGCGGCGCGTCCGGCTCGTCCGGCGACTTGCATGATGGTCTGGGCGGTTCTTTCCGGCGCTCGAAAATCGGCCGACAGGAACCCGGCATCCGCATTGATGATGGCGACCAGCGAGACATCAGGAAAGTGATGGCCCTTGGCCAGCATCTGGGTGCCGACCAGGATCATGGGTTGGCCGACCTGGACACGTTCCAGATGTTCTTCCAGTTGTTGTGAGTTGCGGGTGGTGTCGCGATCAATTCGAAGCACGGGGTAGTTTGGAAAAACCCGCTCGAGCGCTGCTTCCGTTCGCTGTGTGCCAAAGCCGATTGGCAGCAGGTTGGCGTGGCCGTTGTCGCACTGTACGGGTACGGCAGTGTGGAACCCGCAGTGGTGACAACGCAGGATCGCAGGTTGTCGGTGGAGGGTCATTCGACTGTCGCAGTGCGGACATCCGGCCACCCATCCACACGAGGCGCACATCAGAACAGGCGAAAAACCGCGTCGGTTGATGTAAGTGAGTACTTGCCCGCCGGAGTTCAGGTGCCGCTCCATGACGCGCAACATGTCGGGACTCAGTCCTTCGTCCAGGGATTGTCCTCGAATATCGAGCACATGGAATGAGGCTGGCGATGAAGCACCCGGTCTAGTGGTCAACCCCAGGTGCCTGTAACGTCCTTTGCGCACGTTGTCGATGCTCTCCAGGGAAGGCGTGGCGCTGCCCAGGACGACGGGGATACGCAGTGCCTGCGCGCGCCATACCGCGACGTCGCGCGCGGAGTAGCGCAATCCGTCCTGTTGTTTGAAGGATGCGTCATGTTCTTCGTCAACGATGATCAATCCGAGATTGGGAAACTGGGCGAAAATGGAAGAACGAGTGCCCACTAACACGTTGGCGGAGCCGTCCTTGCAGCCGAGGTAGGCTTCCCAGCGCTCGTTGTCCGTCAATCCGGAGTGAAAGTTGGCGCAGTTCGGGAAACGAGCGCGGACGCGAGCGATGGTCTGTGGCGTGAGGGAGATTTCCGGTACGAGAAGCAGCGCCTGTTTGCCCTGTGAGATGACGTGCTCAATGAGTCTGAGGTACACCTCGGTCTTGCCACTCCCGGTAACTCCCTCGAGCAGCCACGGCTGGAACGATTCAAGCGACAGACGAACGCTGTCGATTGCACTTTGTTGTTCTGGTGTGGGTTGTAGCAGGTGTAGGTACTTACTTTCTGTCTGTGTATTCCGTTCTGCCTCGACTTCGGCAATGAGCTGTCGGTCGGCCAGTGATCGCAACTGATCCAGACTGAAACCCGCCTCCTTCAGTGCATGGCGGGATTGCGGGCCGGCGGCGAGCACGTTGAAAAGCGCAAGTTGTCGGGGCGCGCGAGCAAGTTGGGAGCGACACTCAGACAGCGCGTCGGGTGTCAGGGGCAAGTTGCACACCTGCCAGACCATGCTTTTGCGCTGCGTCGTTGGCCGACCAGTTCGTGCAGCGACCGGCAGACAGGTCGCCAGGACTTCTCCGAGGGGATGGTGGTAATACCCTGCCAGCCAACGCGCCAGTGCAAGCATGTGCGTTGATACAAAGGG
>CAMDVY010000373.1 GCA_945878745.1 Klebsiella pneumoniae
CGCCAACCACCGACACCTTGGCAATCGAATCATCACCGGCAAGGCTCCGCGCCTTAAGGGCTTCCTTGACTGGCGTCAGCAGTTCCAGCGCCCGGGTATAGTCACCTCGTTTTACCGTGAAGGTGAAATCGGTCAGTCCATCGGCACCGGTGTTCTGAACGATCATGTCAACTTCGATGGCCGCCGCACTGATCGGGCCGAGAATTCTCGAAGCAACCCCCGGAACGTCCGGGACTCCAGCGATGGTGATCTTGGCTTCGTCCCGAGTGTGGGCAATTCCGGATACGAGAGGTTGCTCCATGGTTTCTTTCTCCATCGTAATGAGCGTGCCGCCTTCTTCCACGAAGGTAGATAACACGCGAAGTGGAACCTGATACTTGCCAGCAAATTCAACGGAGCGAGGATGCAGGACTTTTGACCCGAGACTGGCCAATTCGAGCATTTCTTCGAATGTAATGGTGTCCAACCGTCGAGCATGGGGTTCTACCCGTGGATCCGCTGTATAGACACCGTCAACATCCGTACAGATTTCACATTCGTCAGCTTTCAGAGCTGCGGCGATCGCCACTGCGCTCGTATCGGAGCCGCCACGGCCGAGTGTGGTCACCGAGCCGTCCTCAGCAATCCCCTGAAAACCTGCGATCACAGGTACCAGCCCCTGCTCCACCGCAGCCCGTAGCACATCGGTGTTGATTTCCTGAATGCGGGCGCGACCGAAGGAAAGATCCGTACGCAGCGGGATCTGGAAGCCCAAAAAAGAACGAGCAGGGATCCCCCTGGCGATCAGTGCCATGGCGAGTAACGCAATGCTGACCTGCTCCCCCGCAGCAAGCAGAACGTCCATCTCTCGTGTATCCGGACGACTGACGAGCTCTTTGCCCATGGCATCGAGCCGATTCGTCTCACCACTCATCGCCGATACCACAACAACGACCTGATGCCCCTGATCCTTGTAGCGTTGCACCCGCTCTGCAACATGCCTGATTCGCGCGAGGTCACCTACACTGGTGCCACCATATTTCTGCACTATGAGGCTCATGCGCCTTCTCCACTGGCAATCAACTTTTGGATGTACGGCAGAACGAGCTGTAGTGCTTCAGTCAAAGCTTCCGGACGATCTCCACCCCCGGCCCGTGCAAGCTCCGGTCGCCCACCACCCTTGGCGCCGACCATCTTGCCAACGAGGTTGACCAGATCACCCGCCTTGATCCGGGGCAAAAGATCTTTGCTGACGGCTGCGACGAGATTCACCTTGCCCTCTTCAATGGCAGCGAGGATCACCACACTGCGCTCGAACCTGCTCCGGACTGTATCCAGCGTTGGCATCAGTGCTGCCGTTCCACCCTCAACACGTGCAGACACCACCATCACCCCACCACCCGCATCGATGGCAGAGCTGGCGAGATCAGCGCCGCCGGATGCGGCAATCTTCTGACCAAGCTCTGTCGTTTCCTTTTGCAGACGCCGCTGCTCGCTCAACAAGGCCGCCAACTTTTCCGTGAGCTCAGGTACGGGGGCTTTCAACAAGTCTGCCAGTTCCTGAAGCGATCGCTCCTGATTGAGCACGTGCTCCACCGCCGCTGCGCCGGTAATCGCCTCAATACGGCGGATACCCGCTGCCACACCAGCCTCGGCGACGATCTTGAACAACCCGATGTCGCCACATCGAGACACATGGGTCCCCCCACACAGCTCAACGGAAAACCCTTCATTCATCGTCAGCACTCTGACCCGATCACCGTACTTTTCTCCAAACAAGGCCATGGCACCGCGTTTGACGGCTTCATCGTAGTCAAGGATCTCGGTCTCGACGGTGTCATTGCGCCTGATCTGTGTATTGACGATGGTTTCGATGCGAGCCAGTTCCTTTGCTGCGATAGGACCGGGTTGAGAGAAGTCAAAACGTAATCGCTGGGCATCGACCAGTGAGCCTTTTTGCTGGACGTGAGAGCCGAGCACTTCTCTCAGTGCGGCGTGCATCAGGTGTGTCGCCGAGTGATTGCGTCGAATATTCTGTCGTCGCTCGACGTCAACACTGGCCTTTACCTGGATTCCAGCCTTGACCGCTCCACGTGTGACACGGCCAATATGCAGAAACTGTTCGCCGGCTTGTTGTGTGTCGCTGACCTCGAATTCGAAACTCTCGGACTTCAACTTCCCGGTGTCACCCACCTGCCCGCCAGATTCGGCGTAGAAAGGCGTTCGGTCGAGGACAACAACGCCCGTCTCGCCCATCGCGAGATTACCGACTGTGCCACCTTCACCGTTATAGATCGATTGAACGACACCGTCGTGTTCGAGATGGTGATATCCCTCAAACGTGACCTTCCCTGATGTGTGAACCACTTGACCTAGATTGGCGCTGAAGCGGGCCGCTGCGCGTCCACGAATTCGCTGCTCTTCCATGGCTGCTTCGAAGCCAGCCATATCGACACTAAGGCCCCGTTCGCGGGCAACGTCCGCAGTAAGGTCGGCGGGAAAACCAAAGGTGTCATAGAGTTTGAACACCACATCGCCTGGAATTTCACGGGTAGTCAGGCCCTCGATTGCACGGCTCAACAGTCCCATACCCTGAGCGAGGGTCTCAGCAAACTTCAGTTCCTCTCGTTGAAGAACATCCTGGATTTCCTGTTGTTTCTCGAGCAGAACTGGATAGGCCGCGCCCATCTCCTCCACCAGAGATTTGACAATGCGATAGAAAAAAATCTGCGAGATGCCAAGTTTATGGCCGTGGCGCAAACCCCGACGAATGATCCGACGCAGCACGTAGGAACGATCTTCGTTGCCCGGGTACACGCCATCCGCGATGAGAAAGGCGCTGGACCGAATGTGATCAGCGATGACCCGGATCGACGGATTGGCCATCAAAAGTGCGTCATCCAAGATGCCCGCAGCAACACCAACGGCGCGCATGATTCGACGGAACCCGTCTATTTCGTAGTTGCTGTGTACGTGCTGAAGAATGGCGGCAACTCGCTCCAGTCCCATACCTGTATCAACACCACGTTGCGGCAAAGGACTGAGCGTGCCATCGACCGAGCGATCAAATTGCGGGAAGACGAGATTCCAGAATTCGATGTAGCGGTCGCCATCTTCCTCCGGTGATCCAGGAGGTCCACCCGCCACTTCAGGACCGTGATCGTAGAAGATCTCGGTGCACGGCCCACAGGGGCCGGTGTCGCCCATCGTCCAGAAATTGCCTTCGATGTCGACTATCCGCTCGACCGACACTCCAATCTCGTCTCGCCAGATCGCTCGGCTCTCATCATCAGTCGGATGAACCGTCACCCACAGCTTGTCCTTGGGGATAGCGAGTACCGACGTAATAAATTCCCAGGCCCAATGAATGGTTTCGGTCTTGAAGTAATCACCAAAACTGAAATTCCCCAGCATTTCAAAGAAGGTGTGGTGTCTGGCGGTGTAACCCACATTTTCCAGATCGTTGTGTTTTCCGCCGGCACGCACACAACGTTGTGCGGATGTTGCCCGCCGGTATCCAGGGTCCTCTCTACCCAGCAACGCGTCCTTGAACTGGACCATCCCGGAATTGGTGAAGAGCAGCGTGGGATCGTTGTGCGGAACAAGACCGGACGACGGCACGATGGTGTGACCCGTGCTTGCAAAAAAATCCAGGTAGGCTTGCCTGATTTCCCCGGCGTCCATAATCGTCCCAGCGCAAAAAAGTGCAAAAGTATAATCACCTGTCGAGGCGATGTCCGCGTCTATGACTCCTCAACCACCAGCTAGCGGCTTGCTGGCGACTCAGCGATGCCACGAAGAAGGTACTTAACCTTGATTCGACAATAATCGGCAGTATTTCAGGCACACCTCCCATCGCAATGTCGGGTAGCGCTCTCCGCTACAGCGGTGGTCTGTTTGTAGGAGCGGTCTCTGACCGCGATTGTTGGGTTCATCAAAAATCGCGATCAGGAGATCGCTCCTACGATTGATTGAATCTGCCAACTTCATTGGTGATGGCGTTACAGTTTGATTTCCG
>CAMDVY010000374.1 GCA_945878745.1 Klebsiella pneumoniae
CAACGGGCGCAGGTCCCGGATCTTTCATCAGCACGTCCCGATTGGCACCGGCGTACTGATAGGCCATGAAGATGTCCTGCTTGTTCTGGAAGATCTGGAATGGCTGCGGCATGTAGGTCGCACGTGGAATGCCGGGCAGATAACACTTCACCTCCGGGTCGCGATTGGCCCAGTCTGCTGCGTTTTCCTGTCTGATCTTCAGCGCGGCTTCCGTGTAGGGAATACGTCCACCACCCTTGATGACGCCGACGCCCGGGGGTACCGACGCTGCTGCGCCCATGTGCAGCACCGAGACTGCAGGCACCGGCCCCATGGGACCTTCCCGCATCTGGACACCGGCGCGCGCCATGTGTCGCTCGACATCCCAATGGGCTTCATTCAGCGCCTGCCAGATGCCGTTCAGATCCGGATGTTTGCCGTCCGGGGCACGCGGTGCCTTGTAGCTGGCGTCGGCGCCGAACACCAGAGTCGTCGAGAGCAGCAGGCTGCCGGCAACAAGACATCGAACACTACGCATGAAAATCGTCGTCGATAGCATGGTCCTCAGACCTCCATTGGCTTGAGCGGACGAGGCCACTGTTCCCGGCTTGCTTTCATCGCAGCATCCACCTCATCCACCGTCCATGGTGCATCCTTGGGTGCATGCTGACCAATCGTCAGCACCTGCCACGACAGCAAGGAAATACGGTTACCCCCGACACAGAACTGGCGACCGGTGACATCCTTTGCATCATCAGTGCACAACCAGACGACTACCGGCGACACCTTGTCCGGCGCAAAACGATCCGCCTGGCCCTCCTGCATGATGTCTTCGGTCATGCGGGAAAATGCGGCTGGCGCCAGTGTGTTCACCGTGATGCCGGACTTCATGCCTTCCAGCGCAAGAACCCGGGTGAACCCGGCGATGCCTGCTTTTGCAGCACCGTAGTTGGCCTGTCCGAAATTGCCGATGAGCCCCGACGTCGAACTGGTATTGATGATCCGGCCACCCTCAGCCTGAGCCAGCATCTGATCCCATGCAGCGCGCGTGACCAGGTAGGTGCCACGCAGGTGGACTTCGATGACGATGTCCCATTCGGCGTGGGTCATCTTCTTGAAGGTGCGGTCCCGCAGGATGCCGGCGTTGTTGACGAGGATATCGAGCCTGCCAAACGCTTCTACCGCCTTGGCTACCATACCTGCCGCATCGGCTTCATTGGTCACCGAACCATAGTGCGCCACTGCCTCGCCGCCCTTGGCCTTGATTTCGGCGACAACGCCATCGGCCATGGAGTGACCCGCACCTGAACCGTCACGCGAACCACCGAGATCGTTGACCACAACCTTGGCGCCCTCCGCCGCCAGCCCCAACGCATGGCAACGACCCAGCCCGCCACCAGCACCGGTGACAATGGCAACCTTCCCATCGAGTTTTCCCACTCCCGTTCTCCACTGATCTGTACACTTTGAAGTGTACCCAAACCTGCACCTGACATGCTCAACTTCAAACAGCCCTACCCTTCACAGAGATCACCGGTATGCGCCCGGAACGTGGTGGCGACCTCTCAGCCACTGGCTACCGCCGCCGGCCTGCACGCGCTCAGACAAGGGGGCAATGCCGTGGATGCGGTGCTCGCCGCCGCCATCACCCTGACGGTGGTCGAACCCAACAACAACGGTGTTGGCAGCGATGCTTTTGCGATTCTCTGGGATGGTTACACCCTGCATGGACTGAATGCTTCCGGGCGTTCGCCATCCGCGTGGACCCCCGAGTACTTCAAGGGCCACAGCCGCATGCCCGACCTCGGCTGGGATACCGTCACCGTTCCTGGCGCTGTCAGCGCCTGGGCAGCACTGTCTGAACGCTTCGGTAAACTTGCGTTTGACCGCTTGTTCGATGATGCCATCGGCTATGCCGAAGGTGGCTTCCAGGTGGGGCCGCTGACAGCCGGATTCTGGCAGGCCGCAACTTCAACCTTTGCCGACTTCCCGGAGTGGCAGAACCACTTCACGCCGGCACCCGGTCCCGGCACCGTGTTTCAACGACCAGATCTGGCTCGAACGCTGCGCGCCATCGCCGACAGTAAAGGTGAATCGTTCTATCGGGGAGAGCTCGCCAGCCACA
This sequence comes from Klebsiella pneumoniae, assembly GCA_945878745.1. Lineage (GTDB taxonomy): Bacteria > Pseudomonadota > Gammaproteobacteria > Pseudomonadales > Azotimanducaceae > SYFY01. The sequence goes on from CAMDVY010000374.1 coordinate 2,105, forward strand.
TCGAGGCTGCCGCCAAAGCCGCGGGTGGTGCACTGCGCAAGCATGATCTCGAAACGCATGTCGCGGATTGGGTAACCCCTTCGGCAATCGACTACCGATCACACGTTCTGCACGAAATTCCACCTAACGGGCAGGGTCTGGCGGCGCAGATCGCGTTGGGCATCCTGCGCCACCTGGAACCCGCTGCCGTGGATTCGGCTGCCTGGGTGCATCAGCAGGTGGAAGCGATGAAGCTTGCGATTCATGCAGCGTTTGCACACTTCGCCGACCCCCGGTTCATGCGCGTGTCAGTAGAAGAACTGCTTGCCCCAGGCTCGCTCGAACACGCTGCACGACAGATCACCGACCGCGCAGCTCCACTCCCACCAGTGCTGCTGCCAATCAGCCACGATACCGTCTATCTCACCGCTGCCGATGCCAGTGGCATGATGATTTCCTACATCCAGTCGAACTATCAGGGTTTCGGCTCTGGCATCGTCATCCCGGGCACGGGTATCAGCATGCAGAATCGTGGTCGTGGATTTGTGCTTGATCCAGGACATCCGAATTGTGTCGGTCCGGCAAAGAGACCCTTTCACACCATCATTCCCGGCTTTGTGACCGAACAGGGGCAGCCGCGTCTAAGCTTTGGCGTGATGGGCGGGCATATGCAGCATCAGGGTCACGTGCAGATGGTCACTCGGATTTTCGACCACTTGCAGAATCCGCAAGCAGCCAGCGACGCCCCACGCTGGCATGTCTACGAAAACTTCGGCGTCGGTCTTGAACCGGGTTTCGACGCCGCCGTACTCGATGATCTCAAAGCGCGCGGTCATCAGGTCCGCTATGAAAAGCGACCTTGGCTGTTTGGTGGTGCCCAACTGATCTATCGATCGAGTGATGGCTACATCGCTGGATCCGATCATCGCAAGGAAGGTCATGCCGCTGGCTTCTGAATGATGGGTTCAATGCGTCTGGTTGTGGTGCAAGGCACCACTTTCGGGCAGAGTTGAAGAAATCCAACAGGGCGGGAGCAGGCATGAAAGTTACAGGCGGGTGTTACTGTGGTGCCGTTCGGTATGAAGCTGAGGGCGATGCGATGATGAAAGCGCAATGCCACTGTCGAGAGTGTCAGTACCTGACGGGTGGCGGGCCAAATTTTTTCATGGCCATGCCAAGTGCTGGATTCAAGCTGACCAGCGGCCAGACCAAGGCGTTTACCCGCAGCGATCTGGCCAATCCCGTCACACGCGAATTCTGCCCCAACTGCGGAACACATATCCTGACGCGTGCACCAGCGCTGAAAAACGCCATCATTCTCAAGGTCGGATCCATGGATGATCCGTCACTCTATGGCAAACCGCAGATGGCAATCTTCACCGTCGACAAGCAGGTTTTTCATCAACTGCCGGACGGTGTTCCGGCTTTTGAACGTGTGCCTGGTTAGGTTCAGCGTTTTTATCCTGCTGACGCTTGCTCCACTATCCAGAGCTGATGTTGAGTTAACGATGCTGCGAGTTCAGTTGTCTGCCGGTCCGGTGCAGGGGATGTGGGCTGACGAGAATGCGGGGGTGCGAGCCTTTGTCGGGATTCCCTACGCCCTCCCGCCGACGGGTGATCGACGATTCAAGGCACCGGTACCGCATCCCGGCTGGACCACGATTCGAGACGCGACACGACCTGGTCCGGCCTGCCCACAAGATCGTGCAACCGACGCTTTTGTCTGGTCGCGTGGCCCATTTATCGCAAACGAAGATTGCCTTTATCTGAACGTCTGGACTCCGGGAGGTACAGCAGACCGGTTGCCAGTCATGCTCTGGGTACACGGCGGCAGCCACACTTCGGGCTTTGGCCATGCGCGGATCTTCGATGGAACGGCACTGGCTCGTCGTGACGTCAT
>CAMDVY010000375.1 GCA_945878745.1 Klebsiella pneumoniae
TTTCTTCTTCGCTGCCGGCGGAGTCCAGTGATGTGGTCAACAAACACTGTGTGTTGGTCCGGGAGTTGTGAAAGGTTCTGCGCACGACCTTGTCCGAAAACGCTTCACCGGCTCGGCTGCGCAACCAGAACTGTCCCTCCCAGGCACCATGATCAGCCAGGCGCTGACGCATGCGCTGATTGGCTTCGTCATCAGACTGACCCGCATGGTTGAAGGCGACTGGCATGCCAACAACTTCATGTTTTCGATACCCGGTGAGCCGCTCGTAGGCCGGGTTGACGTCCAGGATCACGTCTTTCAAATCGGATATGACAATGGCGCAGGGTGAATCGTTGAACATCCGCGAACTCAACGAGGCGCCGGGAGCCGGCTTTGGGTTGACCTTGAGGAGATAACGAACGAATTGAACCCCGACGATCGCCACACCCAGGGTGTCGAGAAGTCGAACAATGACGGTCAACTCACCCAGCAGGGTCCTGGCTTCGTCAACCCGCGCACGCATCGCCTCGCTCATATCAGCGGTAGTGCTCTGCAGGATGCTCATTTCGGTATTTTGCGCCATGCCACTGAGGACCAATCCGAAGGTCCAGAGGATGACGGCGACAGACAGCCACCAGAACGGCGTATCGCGCACACGGCTTTGCCGCAACCACCAGGTGGTGTCCAGACGTTTTCGACGGGGTAAGCGCACGGTTCCCATACCCGTAACCTATTGCACGTGCGCGGTAGCCGCAAACCCGTAAAGTGCTATTCGAGGAACAGTTCACTTTGATTTGCATGGAGTTTTCTCCAGCAAATTATCGCGTCAAATGGTCGTCTCAAGGTTCTGATGCGGTGACGGAATCATGACGCATTCCCTCGCAGTACCAGCATTGGCGGTGTGGCGATGAGCCTCTGCGTACCCATCAAACCAACCCCGCCGATCAGTAACGCACCAGCCAACGGGGCGAAAATCCACAGGCCGGGATGCAGGGTGACCGGCAACTGGAACACCTTGAGGTGGAGCACGGCAACAGTAATTTCCGCACCAAAGACTGCGACCAGTCCAGCCATGCCGCCCAACACCGCAAATTCGATGGTAAGTGCCCCTCGAATGAGACGTTGGGTGCCGCCCAGTGCCCGAATCAGCGCATGTTCGGCTTCGCGTGCATCACGACTGGCCTGGATGCTCGCCAGCAACACCAGACAACCTGAAGCCAGTACCAAGCCGAGGATCAGTTCCACCGCCTGTGTGACCCGATCCACAATGCGCTGCACCTGTTCGATGATGGCATCGACTTCGAGCACCGTGATGGTCGGAAACTTCGACAGTAAGTCGTTCAGGAACGGCTTTCGATCTCGTGTCAGATGGAACGAGGTCATGTAGGTTGCGGGATAGTCGCGCAAGACTTCCGGCGAAAAGATAATGAAGAAATTGGGCTGCATGCTTTCCCAGTCCAGCTTTCGCAACGATGCAACCTCCGCAGATACGGCGCTGCCGGCAACGTCAAACACCAGCGTGTCACCCACCACGATGCCAAATTCTTCGGCGTAGTCGGTCTCCAGGCTGACCAGGGCGCGTTTTTCATCCACATCCCACCAGGCACCGGCAGTGAGTTCATTGTCCTTCGGCATCTCGGTGGTCCACGTGAGGTTGCGCTCACTGCCGAGGCGTTGCCCCTGATCGTCCCCACCCGATTCACGCTGTTCATCAATCTGTGTTGCCTGGACCGCATTGATCGCAGTGACACGCCCACGAACGATCGGATAGCTGCCACCCCGTCGCTCGCTGGTTGCGTCAATCATGCGGTCGATCTCCGGTCGTTCTGCCGGCGTGATGTTCATGACAAAGTGGTTCGGCGTATCGGGTGGTATCTGTGCTCGCCAGTCATCCAGCAGAGCCGTACGCAACAACGTCAGCACCGCGAGCAACATGATGGCCAGTCCGAATATCAGGATCTGAGCAACATTTTCCCGTCGTCGCCGTTGCAGTCCGGCAAGTGCCAGACGCCAGAGGCTGGTGGCTTGCATGCCGACCAGTCTGCTGCCACGCAACAACAGCAGGGCCAGAGCACCAAATATCAGCAACACGCCCACACTGCCAATCAGGGTCCACAACGTCAGCATCAGACTCTGCGTGTACCACACCAGCAATCCGAGGCTGCCGGCCGCCGCAGCGCCGTAGGTGATCCACTGAGACATTTCGGTGCCACCGAGGTCGCGACGAATCACTCGCATCGGTGAGATCGCGCGCAGGTGAATGAGCGGAGGCAGCGCAAACGCCAGCGTGCACACCAGACCTGTCAAGGCGCCAACAGCAAATGGGCGCAAGCCGGGCGCTGGAAGTTCTACCGTCAACAAGGCACCCAACGCGCTGACGATAGCGAAGTGAATCGCGCCACCCGCCAGCAAGCCTATGATGATCGCGACGCCGCCAACGATCAGCAGCAGGCCCAGGTAACCACGCGCAATCGCCGACGGCGTGGCGCCAAGCGTTTTCAAGACACCCACATGATCGTAGTGACGCTTGGCATAACGATGCGCGGACAACGCCACTGCCACACCGGCCAGCAGCACACCAAGCAATCCACCGAGCAGCAAAAAGCTCTCTGCTCGATCCAGGGCGTCACCCACTCGAGGACTTGCGTCTCGGATACCCACCCATCGATGTCCCGCCGTTAGCGCCAGATCATCCTTGAGGGTATCGAGCGTCGTCTCTGGTCCGGCCAGCAGTAAGCGGTAATTCAGACGGCTGCCGGGTTGTACGACTTCAGTCGCTGGCACATCCGCGAGGTTCATGAGCAGGCGCGGACCCATATCGAAGAAGCTGCCTCCACGATCTGGCTCGTTGACAAGAACCTGTGTCACCTTGAGGGACGCCATCCCGACTTCGACATGATCACCACGGTTGATGCCCAATGCCGGGAAGAGTCGCGAATCGAGCCACACCTCACCCGGACCAGGCAACTCACGTGTTGGGGTACCTCGCACAAACGGCGCTTCGGCAATGATCAACTCACCCCGCAGCGGGTAACCGGGACTGGCTGCTTTCACGCTGACCAGCTGATTCCTTTCCCCTTCTTCACCATCCGCAAACACCATCGAGGGAAACACCATCACGTCCGATGTGGTCAATCCTTGTTCGCGAGCCTGCGTGCCAAATTCTTCAGGCAGCGGCTCGGAACTGGAGATGTAGCGATCTGCAGCGAGCATGTGTGTGGATTCAGCAAGCAATGCGTTATGCAGACGATCAACGAACAAACTGATAGCGGTCACCGTACCCACGGCAATGACCAGCGCCGCCACGAGCAGGACGAGTTCGCCAGAACGCCAATCGCGGGCAGCCATCCGCCAGATCAACAGTGGCTTCATGATGCCAACCTGCCAGCGACGATGACCAGCCGGCGAGAGCATCGCGCTGCGAGGCGTTCATCGTGAGTGACCAGAATCAGGGTTGTGCCAAATTCACGATTGAGTTCGAACAACAATTCGATCACACGTTCTCCCGTCGCCGTGTCGAGATTTCCGGTTGGTTCATCGGCAAAGAGGACACTCGCATTGGACGCGAATGCTCGCGCAATGGCGACACGCTGTTGTTCCCCACCAGAGAGTTGTCGGGGGTAATGATGTGTGCGGGCGCCCAGTCCAACCTTTTCGAGCAGCACGCGGGCATCATCGGCCGCGGTCCGGTCGCCACGCAGTTCCGCCGGTAGCATCACGTTTTCCAGCGCAGTGAGGCTATCCAGTAACTGGAAGGACTGAAAAACAAAGCCCACGTGCCGACCGCGGGCCAAGGCACGCTGTTCCTCGTCGAGGGCGGTCAGTTCGGCGTCTTCCAGGAATACACGACCCGAGCTCGGCAGATCGAGCCCGGCGAGGATGCCGAGCAGGGTCGTCTTGCCGGAGCCAGAGGTACCGACGACTGCGACCGATTCACCTGCATTGATTTCAAGACTGACCGCATCCAAGATGACCAGCTGACCTTCAGCTGTAGGCACCACT
>CAMDVY010000376.1 GCA_945878745.1 Klebsiella pneumoniae
CAGAGATAGTCGGCACAGTGCATGCGGCGAGCGCGCGCGCCACACTTTCGAGATTGAATGCCCACAAATCTTCCAGCGACCCGCCACCACGCGTGATGATGACCAGGTCGGGCTGCACTTCCGGGATCCGGGCCAGCGCAGCCAGAATCTGTGGTTCGGCTGCGTTGCCCTGAACGGCGACGTCCAGCACGACGACGTCAATTAAAGGGTAACGGCGTCGCCAGATACTGAGCATGTCCTGTAGCGCTGCACCGGTGGCCGAAGTGATCACGGCAATTCGTTTGGGCAAAGCGGGTAAAGGGCGTTTTCGGGTGACCGCAGTCAACCCTTCCGCATCGAGTTTTTTCAACAAGGCTTCGAACGCCCGGCGCAAGGCACCTTCGCCGGCCTCCTCGATGTGTTCAGCGATGATCTGAAAATCGCTGCGCGCCTCGTACAGGGTCACCTTGCCGCGGATGAGCACCTGCATGCCATCCATTGGCTTCATCCGCATGTAACGGTTTCGATTGACGAACATGGCGGCACGAAGCTGGGTCGAATCATCCTTCAGTGTGAAATACCAGTGACCGGAGGAAGGAACCCTGAAGTTGGACAGCTCGCCAGTGATCCAGACCATGCCGAAGCCGTCTTCGATGAGCAGGCGAGCGCGACGCGCCAGATCGGTAGGGGAGAGGATCTGGCGGTGAACTGGAAGTGGAGAATCCGTCATGACTGCATTCTAGCCCGCATTATTCATGAATAATGCGGGCTCGCGTCAACTGCATGTGGTCCTGCAGCCTGAACAGGGTGCAGAAGAAGGAACCGGCTAATCCTTGACATGCACGCAGGTGCGTTCTTCACTGCGAGCACACCATTCGAGGGATGAGCGATGCTGAAGCCAGTTCAATTGGGCAAGCGGGCTGGCATGCGAGTGTCGCAGCTATGCTTGGGGACCATGAATTTTGGAGTGCCTGGCAAGGGGCATCAAGGCGACTGGACATTGCCCATTGAGGACGCGCGACCGATCTTCAAGGCGGCCATGGATCATGGCTTGTTCTATTTCGATTGCGCAGATATCTATGGTGTGGGCGCCAGCGAAGAAGTGGTTGGGCGAATTCTGCGCGAATCGTTTGCGCGGCCCGACTACGTGCTGGCAACCAAGATATCCATGCCCATGGGTCGAGGCGCCAACATGGGTGGCTTGTCCCGCAAACATGTCCGTGAGGGCATCGATGCCTGTCTGCAGCGATTGGGGCACGATTACGTAGATCATCTTGTCATCCACCGTCATCCGCATGGCATACCTGGTCAGGCAATGGTACCCATCGAAGAAACACTGCAGGCGCTGGACGATGCGGTTCGGGCAGGGAAGGTCCTCTATCTGGGGGCGTCCTCCATGTTTTCCTGGCAGTTCGTCGAGCTGCAGTTGACGGCGCGACTGGAGGGCCTGACGCCATTCATATCCATGCAGAACCACTACAACCTGGTGTATCGGGAGGAAGAGCGGGAGATGATCCCGTACTGTGAGTCACAGGGCATCGCCGTGACACCATGGTCGCCACTGGCGCGGGGCATCCTGACCGGTGCGTACAGTGGCGGCTTCGAGACTGGCACGACTAATCGCTCGAAAGGTGCGGATCGTAAACGAACGGAGTCGCTCTATCGCGGCCGACGAACGTTTGACATTGCAGAGCGGGTTGTCGAAGTGGCGCACAAGCGTGGCGCAAAACCAGCGCAGGTCGCGCTTGCCTGGCTGGCTGGCAAGTCAGCTGTGACTGCGCCAATTGTCGGTGTGTCGAAGCTCTCGCAACTTGATGAGCTGGTCGCCGCAGTAGCGATCAGGCTTGAAGAGAGTGAGGTGAAATATCTCGAGGAATTGTACGAGCCCGTGGAAAACCTGTTGTCCATTGGTTCGTCGTAGCAGCGCGAATCTCATCGGGCTCGACCAGCTATTGCGGTCAGAGACCGCTCCTACAAGGCAACGAAGCGACGGCACATTGTAGAAGCGATCTCCTGATCGCGATCTTCGTGCGCTATTCTCCAACAGTCCCGTTCAGCCGCTCCACAGCCTTCAGATAGTCTTCCATGAACTCGAACATGACAGTTCGGGTGCTCTGAATGCTGTTCATCAAACCAACCCCTTGGCCGACGAAATAGGTCGAGAGCTGCTTCGCGCCTTCATGGCCACCTTCGGCGAGTTTGTTGACCTTGGCCAGCGCAGGTTCCGCGACGCGCGACTGCAGCGGCATCGCCAACGGCGTTGGTGCGTCCTCATCCTCCCACGCATCGGTCCAGGCGGAACGAAGCTGGCGTGAGTATTTGCCGGTGCGGGCTTTGGAACGTACGGTCTGTCGCGATGACGCGAGCACGTACTTTTCCTTGATCACCTGGGGTGTCTCGGCTTCGATCGTCGTCAACCACATGGATGCAGTCCAAGCCCCGGCCGCACCCATGGCCATGCACGCGGCCATTTGTCGGCCAGTCACGATGCCACCGGCAGCGAGAACCGGAACGCCATATTTTTCAACGGCCATGCAAACTTCCGGAACGAGAACCATTGTGGACACCTCGCCACAGTGCCCACCGGCTTCGGTGCCCGCAGCGATGAGTATGTCGACCCCTGCTTCTGCCTGTTTGACTGCATGCTCCTTGGCGCCAACCAGCGCGGCGGTTGCCACTCCGCGGGCTCTGCCCATTTCGATCATGTAACGGGGTGGTACGCCCAGCGCGTTGACGATGAGTTTGATCGGGTGTTCAAAAGCGACGTCAATGATGGTGGCAGCCCGGCCTGCGGTGAGGAACCCACCGGCTCCACCACGGCGATTGACGTAAACGTCCGTTGAGTCGATTCCGTGTCTGGCGAGAATGTTGGCTGCATAAGCACGGTGCTCGTTTGGCACCATCGCCTCGAGCTCCTGGCCAGTGATGTTGTCATCATTGATGGCCATGCTGGTTGGCGCGATCAGGTCGACGCCGTAGGGTTTGCCGCCAATGCGCTCATCGATCCAGCGAAGGTCGATTTCAAGGGATTCTGGACTGTGTCCGGCGGCGCCAAGCACGCCCATCCCGCCGGCTTTGGAAACCTCTACAACGACATCACGGCAGTGTGTAAAAGCGAGTAAAGGAAACTCGATCCCTAGTAACGAACAGATACTTGATTGAATTTGGTCGACTCCTGAAGAATTCACGGCCCCCAGTTTAACGCCAGCATTGAACGGAAGGATGCCTGACGTAATTTGCGACTAAAGCAAAAAACGTGAGCAAATTCACATTTTTTCTACAGGTGATCCGGGTCGATTCGTCTACAATCACACATCGCGACAAGCTGCCAAGGTGAAAAGTGCCGTTACCAAATGTTCTGTTCAGGAATCGGATGGATGACCAGGGCCGATTGACATACTGGGATACACAGAGTGCCCACGACGCTATTGGAGATGGGACGACTCAATCGATCCGGTCAACCGAACGGTTGCTTGAGAAGTCGGACCTCCTGCCGCCAACCCTCAAGACTGAAGAGGTCACTGACGAATTTGCACGCTCACCTATCAGGCTGGTGCGCGATCATCTCGAAGCAGAAGCGAAACGCAAGCGTTGGCATAGCTTTGTGGTCCAGGTGTGTCACCACCCGGACTTTGGTCACATGCTCTTCGCCAACGATGGTCGTATGGCACGGCGCTGGACCTTTCTCGAAAACATGGATATCCCGTCACTGCGGGAAGCGACCGATCGACTGGCATCCGGAAAGACTATTCTGGTATGGCCGCATGGTGAAATTTCCAGTCTCTACCGCCAGCTTGTCTGGAAAGAGTCAGCCAATGAATACACCAGTCCGGATGGGGGAAGAGTTCGCATTGCGACGAATGCCTACTATCCACCGCCACCAGACCTGAAGCCGGTTCGAAGATCACTACGGCGTACCAAGAGTGGTGTGACACACCTCGATCGTCTGGAGGCCGAGAGCATTCACATCATGCGCGAAGTGGTCAGTC
>CAMDVY010000377.1 GCA_945878745.1 Klebsiella pneumoniae
AAATCGTTCGCAGCTTTCGACCTTGATCACATCAGCACCGAGATCGGCCAGATGTCGAGCGGCGAGCGGACCAGCCCAACCCATCGACAGATCAATGACCCGGATGCCCTGCAATGGCAGTTGATTGCCATGCGTGGTCGTGTGGGTGCCAGCTGGCAGTGGCCCGTGGTTGCCCAGTGCGTTCACGTGACCCGCACGTCTCAGCGGTGTCTTCTGCAATCGCCACGGCGTGACAGGCACCTGCACGCGCGCATCTGAAGGCAGCACCGCGTGGGCAAACGTCTGTCGCTCAACAAACTGATCGACATTGAAGAGTTCTTCGGGCGTTGGTACTCGTGCCAGTGGTATGCGCCTGCGCTGACCTTCGTAAAAGGTGGCTTCAGCGGATCGATCAGCGAGCAGCGCACGTATTCTTGGCTCGAGGACGCTGGCGTCGGCAAGCCGCCCAAGCGCAGTCTGGTATTCCGGCTTCGCCGCGATGTCCTCCATGCCGATCAGGGAACAAAGACTGGCCCACTGGCTTGGCGTGAGTGCGGTGATACCAAGCCATCCATCATGGCAGCGATAGATTCCCAAGGGGTAGGTTGGCGGGAATCGATTGATCCCCATGCGTGTTGAGACCGCGTCGTTGTACGCGGCGATGGGCTGGACCTCGGTGAAACACAGTGAAGCTTCGAGTATCGACACTTCCAGCCGAGTTGCGCATGCCAAACCACGCTCCCCACCCAGTATGTGACTGAGCGCGGGAATATAGGCGACGGCACCGGCATTGATTTGAGCCTGATAACCGGATGGGATCAGTGGGGGGCCATCAATGGGTCCGATGCCACGAATCATCCCGCATAGTGCCTGACATGCAGCATCGGAACCCTTGAAAGATGAATAAGGACCATCACTGCCGAACCACGAGATAGCCAGACTCAGGCGATCATCGGGTATCGGCAAACGCGGCTGCCCGTCGTGCAGGATGAGATGGGCGGCCTGGGCAAGTTGTTGCCAGTCAGGACCATCGTGATCGATGACGATGCTGTGCTTGTTGGTGGAGAGATAGGCATGCATCGCACTTTCGGCACCCAGCTTGGGTGGCAATGTGCGGGTAACGAATCCGGTGGACGGCTCGACGTTCCAGACTGATGCGCCTCCATCCGCCAGCAGCTTTGCACAATACGCCGTGGCGATCGTGCCGGACTGGTCGACGACAACAATTCCTTCAAGGGGCAGGGTCATGCTGCGAAGACCGGCAGGACCTGGTCAGCAAACGAAAGCACCGCGTCCAGCCGTCCTTCGACGCCACCTTTGGCAACCGGATCCAGAATGAGATGCGATACGCCGATTCCTGCATAGGCGGCCACCTGATCCTGCATTTGTGCAGTGCTTCCGAAGAGCGACTTTTCCGGCTCCATGGTGTTCATGGTGTCCAGGTAGACCCGCAGAGACAGCGTCATTCCGGCAGGGTCACGTCCAGCCGCTGCAGTGAGATCCAGCACCCGCCGCCAGGCCGCGGCGACCACCGGCAGGGGTTCGAACGCGGCGTGAAACCCCGTTCCATAGCGCGCCGCGCGTTGATAAGCCGCCTCAGTGTTCCCTCCCACCCACACTGGAACAGTTTTTTGCACGGGTTTGGGTTCGAATCCCACCGGCGGCAGCTGGTAATAACGCCCTGCATAACTTGGTGTAGTTTCCGTAAACAAGCGACTGAACAATTCGAGCTGTTCATTGCTGCGTTCACCGCGGTGATCCCAGGGCATCCCCAGGATGGCTGCCTCCTCCGCCATCCAACCCACGCCGCATCCGAGAATGAGGCGTCCTCGGGACAACACATCCAGTGTGGCGAGTTGTTTGGCGGTCACAACAGGTTGACGGTACGGCAGAATCAGGACCGTAAAACCGAGTTGCAGTGTCGTCGTCACACCAGCGATGAACAGCTGAGTGCCAATCGGATCCAGCCAGCCCATCATCTGATCGGGTGCAAATGATCCGTCCGCCGAATACGGATACTTCGAGTTGATCTCCGCAGGCCAGCAGACATGATCACTGACCCATCCCGATGCGTAACCTGCCTGTTCTATCGCCTGTGCGAAACGGACCAGCGAATCTGCCTCAACGCGTCGTCCCAGGTGCGGCAGATGCACGCCGAAGCGCATCGTGGGCGTCTGTGAGCCCGGCTGAGCAGTTGTCGATGCCACGAGTCTTCCCCTGTCCGGTTTTCAGCAATGCGCAGGAAAATCGCCCCTGAAGTCTGGAAAGTCAAATCGAATTGGCCAATGCAAGGGCGTGACGGGTGTGCATGCGGGAAATTCCAGCGTCGGCGTGTCAGCATGTCCACCTGGATATGGAATATACCGACATGCAATTCCTTTCAACCGATGAGCTCCGACGACTGGACCGAGAGCATCACCTGCATCCGTTCACCGAACTGGCGGCTTATGCCCGGGTGGGTGGGCGCGTGATGACACACGCCGAGCACATCTACGTTTATACGTCCGATGGACACCAGTTGCTGGATGGGATGTCTGGTCTATGGTGTGTGAATCTGGGTTACTCACAACCGCGTATCGTCGAGGCGATTAGCCGGCAGTTGCAGACCCTGCCGTTCTACAACAACTTCTTTGCGTGCACGAATGAAACCGCTGCGTTGCTCGCAGGTCGACTGGCCAAGGTATTCCCGCCTGGCTTCAAACGATTTTTCTTTACCAACTCAGGCTCTGAAGCAAACGATACCAACCTGCGTATCGTGCATCGCTACTTTGACCTCATCGGCAAGCCCGCCAAGAAGCACATCATCAGTCGTCGCAACGGTTATCACGGCAGCACGATTGCTGGTGCAAGCCTGTCCGGTATGGACGACATGCACGCACAATTTCCCATGCTCGGCTTTGTTCATCATGTCATGCAGCCTTACTGGTACGGCGAAGGTGGCGATTTGTCGCCGGATGAATTCGGCCTCAAGGCCGCTCAGGCGCTGGCTGATGCCATTGACCGGATTGGCCCGGACAAAGTGGCGGCGTTCATCGCCGAACCGGTGCAAGGCGCTGGCGGCGTGATCATTCCACCGTCGACGTATTGGCCCGCCGTTGAACGAATCTGCCGCGAGCGCGGCGTATTGATCATCAGCGACGAAGTCATCTGCGGTTTTGGTCGAACCGGGCGATGGTTCGGGTGTGAGTCTCTGGGGTATCGGCCCGACCTGATCAGCTTTGCCAAGGCCGTGACCAACGGCTACCAACCGCTTGGCGGGGTCGGGCTCAGTGATCTTGTTGCGGATGTGTTGACATCAGCTCCAGGTGAGTTTGCGCACGGATTCACGTACTCCGGACATCCGGTACCCTGCGCCGCTGCGCTGGCGACACTCGACATTCTCGAGTCGGAGCATGTCATTGAAAAAACAGTCAACACCTCAACAAGACTTCGCACGCGGCTGGCGACACTGCAGGATCATCCGTTGGTGGGAGAAGTCCGAACTCACGGCATGCTGGCCGCGATCGAACTGGTCAGGAACAAGTCTTCGCGAGAGCGCCTGCAGGCCAATGGTGTTGCCGCTGAAGTCGCTCGTGATCACGCCATCGCCAATGGCCTGATGGTGCGTGCGGTGGGGGACTCGCTGGTGACCGCGCCACCGCTGGTGATAATGGATGACGAAATGGATCTTCTGGTTTCTCGTCTGCGGAGGGCACTGGATCTCACTGCCGCTCACTATGGAATCCGCGCAGACTAACCTCAATCAGACAATAATTTCGCAACATAACATGGTGCGAATGGGTGTTCAGAGCTTGGGAACGATTGACCGCGGAGCGCGCAGGGATGGCCACGGAAGTCAAACTGTAAGGTCACAACCAATGGAGTTGGCAGATTCTATCAACTGTAGGAGCGATCTCCTGATCGCGATCTTTGATGAATCCAACAATCGCGGTCAGAGACCGCTCCTACAAAGGGACCACCGCTGTAGTTGCGAGC
>CAMDVY010000378.1 GCA_945878745.1 Klebsiella pneumoniae
CTATCCGTGAGACCAGCCCGCCAGCGGCGATCTGGGCAAGGCCGAGACCACCGATACCGCCCACCACAATCATGAGCAGGTAAAGGCGACCCATATTCCGGTGCACCGCCGGGTTTGAAGTGCGCAAGCGACGGATGAACTGGAATGGCCCGATCAGGAGGGCGACACCGGCACCAATGACATGCATGCCGGCCAGGATAGGGATGGTATTGAAACGAGCCTGGAATTCCGGGCTGCCGGTCAATTCAGCCTGGAAGAAAAAGGCGTACACGGCGATCAACATGGATGTGAGGACCAGGAACCCAAAACCGAGAGTCGAAACGATGCCGATGCTCTTCATTGTCAAACTCCGGGCCGGCTTGCCTGTGGTGTGGCTAAGTTAGCAGATCGCGTTGCACTGAGAAGACAACGTATGAAGCTTTGTACCGGACTCTCTAAGGCCATCGAAACACGAGATGCGTTGCCCAGAGGATGGGGTTCGGCTCTACCGGGCGTTCGCTTTTCCTGATTGGCCATTGAAATCACCAGTCATCTTCATCAAGACTAGCTCCGACTATTCCCACAGGTACAGGTAAGACAATGAAACGAGTTTTCAGGGTTGTAGCTGCGTGTGTCAGCATGTTCGTGATCAGTGCGTGCGACGGCACACCGCCTGTTGCAGACAACACAAACACACCGGCACCCGCAACGGCGCCAAACGTGGATGCCGAGCTCGAACAACTCAAGGCAGTTACCCCGGCAGATGCCTGTGCCTGGTTGCCAGCAGAGAAACTCGCAGCAATTTATCCGGATGTGAAGTTCGAACTGAATCAGAAAGTCGATCCACGGTTAAGTGGTTACGCCTGGGATTCCCGCTGCGTCTACTGGGGAGGCGTGGGTACCATCGACTACGCCAAGGACCTGCCCACCCACACTGTTGAAATCTTCGCGATGACCCCGGTATCCGTGACCAAGGCGCAATCCAATCTCGCTTCGCGTCAAGAGATGGCGATCGGTACGACCGGCTATCAGACACAGCCGGATCTCGGCACAAATGCCTACACCACTCTCGAAACCGGCGTAGCCAGACTGTTCTTTGTCAAAGGACAAAGCGAAGTACAGATCAACATCTCTGATCTGGATACCCCGAGCGATGAAAAGATCAAGAAGACCGTGGTGATCGCACAGTCGCTTTAAATCTTGTTGAGCGCAGCTACTCCAGAATGCCGGCCACCAGCAATTCGCCAATGCGCTCGGCGTCGTAGCCGAGAATGCCCTCGAGAACATCTGTCATGCCGGCTCCGAAGGTTGGCACCGTGTCACCAGGACGACCCGGTGTACGAGACAGACGGGCGCGTGAGCCCTCAACCGCCGTGTGACCGCCATGGGGATGCGGAATCTGCTTGAAATGCTGGAGATGAAGCAACTGCGGGTCGACCACGGCTTCAGCGCTGTTCTGCACGGGATAGGCCGGAATACCCAGCGCCTGCAGCGCTTCGGCAAGTTCGTTCGGGTCTCGCTGCTGCGTTAACAGACCGATCAACACATCAAGTTCGGCTTCGTGTGCTTTGCGACTGGCAGCCGTTGCATAACGAGGATCATCAGGCGCCAAACCGATCAGCGGAGCCAGCGTTTGCCATTGCGCATCTGTCTCGCAGGCGAAGCCGATCCAGCGATTCCTGCCGTCGGCTGGATACGCCGCGTGGGGGGCGTACTGCAGATCTCCGTTACCCATCCGTGAGGTGACATGATCGTTCGCCAGGTAACCGAGAACAGCAGGCGCGAGGAAGTGTATCGCCGCCTCGGCCTGGGACATGTCGATGTATTGACCCTCGCCCGTGCGTCGACGGTGTTCGAGCGCGGCGAGAAGAGCGGCACCGTTGTAACGCGGCGCAATGTAGTCCGTGTAAGCGCCAAACGGTCCGACAGGCTCGCGGTCGAGCACAACGGCCTTTGCGTCGGGCTTGGTCAGATCGAGGGTCAACATCAACTTGCCGACATTGCACCCGTGGAAAAGCGCGGACTCCTCGGGATCGTTGCTCCGATTCATGAACGGCTGCACGGTGCGGCAGACATCCAGACGCGAACTCGACTCGATGCGCACTATGGTCGCTCCAAAGTCAGCGAGTGAACGGGTGGATTGTGGGCCAGCTATAGCCCACATGAGATCAAGCACCTTGAGGCCAGACAGCGGTCTGGCGTCGTCTTCGTTGACGGACCAGGCGGTCGACTCTCTTGCGACGATAACCTTGTCAACATCCAGTTCATCGAGAATCTGCTGGCGATGAGCGTCAAGTGTCGGTGCCGGGCGTGTGTACCGGATAGGTGTAGCACTGAAACGCGCAAACGGACCGGGGTACTTCAGTCGATCAGGTTCGCCGACCGGTTGCTGAAAACAGTCTCGCGCTTCGAACTGAGGGCTGTGTACCACGTCGACCATGGTGCTGACGGGCGCGAGCAGCAACCGGTGTTTCATCGCTTCGTCGAGCAGGTCGGCCTTTGTCGCGGCGGCTGTGCAGGCCGCGACAGCTTCCTTCGCCCGCTCGAACTCCGAGAGAGGTTCAATATCGGTGGCGAGTAACTGTCCATAACCGACCCAGTCCTTGTCTCGCATGGTCGCGTCGCAGAAGCCCTGATCGTGGACATACTCCATGAGCCGCTTCGTAGCAAGGCCTACAGAGGCACCGAAGATGTGGGTGATCGATGCATAACCGTCTTTCGCCGGACAGGTCAGGCGAATCTGGATCGGGCTTGCTTTTGGTCCCTTGGCACAAGTTGTGACGTGTTCACCGTTGACAAGTGCACCAACGATGGCGCTCTGGGTACAGATGGTCACACATTGCTGTGTAGAGATGTCGACATGTAGCCCGCGCCCGGAGCGACGCCGCTCATGCAGGGCACCGAGAGCGCCAAACGCGCCTTCCCGGCGGGTAAGATCAATCACTCGGTATCCTTCGAGCGGCTGACTCATTGCGCCTGTTCTCCCTTGCCTCTGAATAGGCGACCTGACCCCAGCGTACCCACCATCGTCAGGATTTTTCAGGCCAGCACAACGTGTCCAGATTCGTGGCGTCATGCAGGTTTGAATGATCGCCCGAGCCTTCATCTGGACGGGTCTCTGCGCCATCAACGATTCCGTTGACCTCTTTGTGATCGTCCGTGACCTGAAGCTGTCAGCACGCCGAGGCGATCACTTCGGTAGAACTGGCCACTGGGGGCTTCTGCCGGCATAGTTCATTTTGTTGACATATAGATGGGCAAAGCCTCGTGCGAGTGGTGGTAACAGGAGGCGCAGGTTTCATTGGATCGGCTGTCGTACGGCTGCTGGCCAGCAACCCGGAACACCAGATCCTCACCCTGGACAAACTCGGATATGCCGCAGTGATATCCAGTCTGGATCCGGTGGCAGGTCTCTCCAATCATGAGTTCCGACAACTGGATCTCTGCGACGGTCAGGCGCTGAACCGGATTGTTGGGGATTTTTCGCCGCAGTTGATCCTGCACCTCGCTGCCGAATCCCACGTCGATCGATCGATCGACAGTCCAGCGCCGTTTATCCAGAGCAATGTTGTCGGCACGTTCAATCTTCTGGAAAGCGCGCGACTCAACCGATTGGCAGAACGGCACGCCGACTTCCGTTTTGTACAAGTGTGTACGGATCGCTGGGCGCCGACGGTGTGTTTTCCGAGGGCTCAGCCTACTGCCCAAATTCCCCTTACGCCGCCAGCAAGGCTGCGGCAGACCACCTGGTGCAGGCCTGGCACGTCACGTACGGACTCCCGACCATCATCACTCACTGCTCAAACAACTATGGGCCCTATCAGTTTCCGGAAAAGCTGATTCCGTTGATCATCCTGAATGCACTCGGTGGCAAGTCCATCCCGGTTTACGGCGATGGCCTGCAGGTTCGCGACTGGTTGTATGTGGATGATCATGTGGACGCACTGTGGCGTGTCGCCTGCAA
>CAMDVY010000379.1 GCA_945878745.1 Klebsiella pneumoniae
AAGACGGAACGGCTCTGCAGGCAATCGATCGAAACAGGAGGTACCAATGACCACCACCACCGTGGAGCAAACGAGGATCGCCTCCCGATGGAGCAAGCGCCTTGTCACCCTGGGGCTGCTGCTTCTCTCCGCATGCTCAGATGGTGACAACCGTGCGCCAGAGGGAAGTGCAGCGGTCGATTCAGCCACCGATTCAACAGCCACGTCACCGGAACCTGCTGTCCCCGCATGCACGCAGAGTCACGGCATTCGACCCGTATGCGGGTTCAAGAATCCTGAGGACCTGGTGGTCGTACCGGGCGGCGAGTTTCTGCTGGTCAGTGAAATGGGTACGTTCCTCTCCGATGAGCCAGGCACCCTGTCGCTGCTGGACGTCCGTCAGGAGCTGCGTCGTACTTTGTCCATCAACTGGCACCGCGGACCGGAAGAAGAGCACTGGGGCGACGCCAACTGCACTGCACCCACACCCGCTCGGCTCAGTCCCCATGGCATCGATCTGCTGACTCGGGGTGATGGTCGACACCAGCTGCTGGTAGTCAACCACGGTGAAGAACAGGTGGAGTTTTTCGAACTGGCGCGGCTCAACGACGAATGGCAGCTGCAGTGGATGGGCTGTGCAAAGCCGCCGGGAGATCCCTTCATCAACGATGTCGCCGGGTTGCGCGAGGGTGGCTTTGTCGCCACCCACATGTGGGACAAAAGTACACCCTTCGACGCGGTGGTCGCTCGGCTGACTGCCGGCGAGCCGACTGGCTGGGTCTGGCAGTGGTTACCTGCGAACGGCTTCACCAGGTTACCGGAATCTGACGATCTCATGCCCAATGGCATAGCCGTTTCGCCCAACGGCAACACTGTTTTTGTCAACGTTTACATGGGCAACAAGACGATCAGAATCAATCGCAGCAGCGGAATTCGCGAAGGCGAGTTCAAAGTAAAGAATCCCGACAACATCGTGCTCGGCGAAGATGGTCACCTCTGGGTGGCTTCCCACCTTAACGATCCTGTCGAGGGGCGTTGTCCGGACGGACATCCCGGACCGTGTCTGCTGCCATTCCAGATCTTCAAGGCAGATCCGGCAACGATGTCTGCTGAGGTAGTTTTCAAACATGAGGGCGAACCCATGGGCTACGTCACCGTGGCCGTGCCACACGCTGGACGAGTCTACTTTGGTACCGCCTCGGGAGATCGGTTGGCGAGCATAACGCTGGAGTAACCAGCGCCAGGAAGTCGGCAGAGCGATTCAGCAAAGCGAGTTGCGGCCTGGAGTCATTTTATTGGGACTGCCCAGTCGAGATCACGAGGTCCCGTTTGAATCAACGCACAAAACGTCACTCCGATACAGGCGTGACCCTTGAATCGCCGGGTATGACGTCTGCGTAACGCTCCCACCCCTTGAGCAGCTCGTCAATCACCACCGAACCCACCAGGTAGAGTGATTCCACGGAGGCCTGCAATCCGGCATATCCTTCGTTTTCGGCCAGCAGGTTTTCAGCAGCACCAACTCCAGGTGGAGGCATCGTGTAATTGCTCCCCGCTCGGAGCACCATGAAACGATCACGATCCACACGACCAACCCGGTCGAGATATTCAATCGCCTGAAACGTTCCGGTCTCCTCCATCGCCGACGTGACGAAATCAGATTGCCCTTCCGTCCAGTAATCAACCCATCGATTGGCCCACTCGTTGAGTATCTCGCCGTGCCAGAAAGTCATCCCGGCAAGGTGTCCACCGACCAGCACAAAAGGCGGACGCCGCGCTGGCTCTGTTTCGGTGTACTTGTCGCGACTGGCAGCAAGCCCAGGCAGATCCGGCAGTGGCGTGTTGCGGGTCAGCTCGAATGCCCAGTCACGCAAGGCGATGTTGGTGACGAAGAGTTCCCCGGTTGGTTCTGGCTTGTCAGGGTCATAGGGGAATCGGGTGTACCGCGCAAAGTATCCCGTCTCCCAATCCTTGGGCATTTCGCGTGCATCAATTTCATGACCAAGATCCCCATCAACAAGATGTGCCGACCACACTGCAGAGCCGATCGAAGCATCTGCCGGATCGATTCCGGCGATACCAGCGACCAGCCAGTAGGCCTTGCGCAAATCAAATCTCGGGTCCAGGCCCAGCGCCATTGTCGCCGTCGCTGATTTGGCTGTACCAATGCCCGTCACCATGCCCAACACGCCAGTGTCAGGGTTGAGATAGAGATCGTGGTGGGACTGGGGGAACGAGATGCGAAGACTCAACCCGCGACGTTCTTTCCAGAGCTGGAATTCACCGGCAGTATCACCTTCGTCTTCGCCAATTTCGAACATGGTGACCAGGACAATCCTGATCTCGATGGGCTTGCTGCAGGCAGTTCCAGGCAGGCAATCCTTTGCCACCACATCGACCGTCGAATCCCTGGCAGGGGTACAACCCGCAAGGCCAGTCAGCAGCGCAGCCATAACAAGCAGCGCCACGAGCACAACAACCCAGTCCGACATCGTTCTGTGCATCTGGTACATCCTGTAAGTGATGGGTCATCCACCCGTGGAAGAAGAACCTGCAGGACCTGAACAGCTGTCCTGCAGGTGTCGTTCATGGATCAGAATCGGTAGTCGATCCTCGCCTGATAACTGCGGGGCAGTTCAGGCAACACAATCGCGCTGCCGAAGAGATCGGGGAAGTTCGACCGGAAGTACTCCTCGTCGGTGAGGTTCTTGCCAGTCAGGGAGAACGACCACGTTTCACTCGTATAGCTCAACCCGGCATTGACCAGGGTGTACGAGGGCAGTTTGACGGCTTGTGAATAGCCAGAGAACGTTGAATCAACATCGATGACGCTGCCAGTGATCGCCCAGCCACCGCCAAAGTCATACGAGGCGCTGGCAGACCAGATGTTCTCTGGAACACCCGCCTTGCGGGCATCACTACGAGAGGTTGCCGGCGGAATCCCACCTAACGTACCGCCGTAGATGAAAGCCGGATTTACGCCAGTCAAATCTTCAATCCCGAAGAAGCTGAATCGTCCGCCGTTCTCCAGCGTGTTGATATTGATGATTTCAATATTCGTGTAGGCGGCGGTGAGAATCAGATTGTCCGTAACAACCCAGCGCATTTCGAATTCGAAGCCTTCAGTCTCATCCGTCGTGTTGGTAACGATAGACTGTGCATTGAAGTTCGTGCGTTCCTGCTCGTAGTACGCAAACGCCAGGAACAGGCGACCATCCAGCAAATTGGTCTTGAGGCCAACTTCCAGGAGTTCGGATGAGTCCACGGCGGTTGAATCCAGAACATTCGCCACCGTGATGTCGGCACCCTGCCCCGCAATGATTGTCGTCTGCTTGGATGCCGTCACATAAGGAATCAGACCATAAGAAAGGTCATAAGAAACACTCGCGGTATATGAAAAACCATCATCTGAATCGCTGGCTCCAGAGAGTACGTCTGCGGGATTGGTCGTAAAGTTGTTCGAGCTTGGCAACAACAGCTTGTCTACCGGCTGATTGCTTTCCATGTCGATGTAGTCATACCGACCGCCCAGCAACACGTTCAACCCGAAATCAAATCCGATGTCAGCCAGCACGGCCATTCCGTAGTCGATGTAGTTGCCTTCGTAGTACTCGGTGTAGTCGTCGTCGATTCTGGTCGCCAGCAACCGTCGGTCACGTGCCGTGGACGGCCCGGTCAGATCACGGCGATCAAAATGTTCGTTGGTGTAGTCATCACCATGCTTGAAGTCGGTGTAGCGAATGGAAGGCGAAACCTGCAAGGCAACCGACAGCCCGTCCATGTCCAGTTCTGTTGCAATGATCAGCTGATCCTCGATCACCCACGAGTCGTGGAACTGGGAGAAGCCGTAAGCGTTTTCGTTCAGATTTTCGTAGTCTTCGTAGAAGAGTTTGTTGGTGATAGTCCAACCCTCTCCGGAATCAAAGACATAGTCGAAGTACAGTGTTCTGACCTC
>CAMDVY010000380.1 GCA_945878745.1 Klebsiella pneumoniae
GTGACGATCGCATCTACGTCCTGCACACCGGCAGCAAACTCGGCTGGTGTGTCCGCTCGAATCTCGACGATGTCTGCCACCTTCGACAGCGCTTCCAGTTCTAGACCATAACGCTGTTCGAGGGTCTGGTTCTGGGCTTGTTTTGGTAACTGAACGCCGACTTTTTTCTTGCTCAAATCGCTCTCCCCAAATGGTATGAAATCAGTAGGAGCGGTCTCCTGACCGCGATGATTGGAATCATCGAAGACCACGACGATTGGAATCATCGAAGATCGCGATCAGGAGATCGCTCCTACAACAGGGTTCCTGACCGCATCCGCCAACTTCGCCGGTCGCAACCCAACGGTCTTGTTACGGCTAGTAGCCGGTGTTCTCGCGTTCCTTCTTCAACGTGCCACGCGCCGCCGCCAACTCTGCGTAGAGCGCAGTCGCCATAAAACCGGCGTCAGAGTTCAGCGTCACGAAGTTGAAGCCTGCAGCCAATCGAATCTGCGTGTAGGCAATACCACCCGTATGGATCCCAACCGGGACCTTATGCTTCTTGCAACATTGGAGAATGCGATCAACGGTTGCCAGATGTTTCGGATCATCCGTATCGCCACGCGCCGGCAGATCAATCGCCAGCGCAAGATCAGAGGGACCTATGTAGACGCCACCCAATCCAGGTGTGGTAACGATCGATTCCAGATTCTCCAGACCATCTTTGGTCTCGATCATCGCGATACATGCAATTTCATCATTAGCTTCATCCACATAACCACGCCCGCTGACCATGGCAGCACGAATCGGCCCAAACGAGCGCATGCCCTGTGGTGGGTAACGACAGGCCGCAATGGCCCGTTCCGCCTCAGCACGGTTGTTCACCATGGGGACGATGATACCCATGGCACCGACGTCGAGGCACTTCATGATGGCGGTCGGATCATTGCCAGCCACTCGCACTATTGGTGTGACACCAGTAGTCGAGATCGCTGGAAGCATGTTTCGAAGGTCGGTGTAATCAATCAAGCCATGCTGCAGATCGACACACAGCCAATCAAAACCGGCGTTGGCCATGACTTCTGCGCTATGGGTATTGGCCAGTGACAACCAGCCACCAATCGTCTGCTCGCCGGCTCGCCATTTCGCCAGTGCGGTGTTCTTCTTCACGATTTCCCCTTGATTGTTTTGGACGCCTCCAGAGAAGACGCTTGTTCCCGAGATCTGGAATTAACTCATGGTCTCATTTGATCTGCCCGAGTGATCTGCCTCGAACACAGCAGGCTGGCCGCAATAGTTCGTGACAGTCGACGACGCTGTCAAATGCTGATTTCTGGAATTGGCATTCCTGCTACTCATGGAAAGGGGTCAGCCGAGGCGCGGCTAACCGCCCGGTGGTTAGCGATCCATCGATGCAGACCGCCATGAGGCCGGGGTAAGGCTGGACATCGATGTGTGCTGCCGCGTCACGCCGTTCCGGGTCATCGCAACGTCATGCAGCCCTTCCCCCTTCCAGATCCCCGCCAGATCCCCGCCAGATCCCGTACGCAGTCCATCGCCCTCATCGGCGTTGAACACTGGCGCGCGGCACCCTCACGTGCGGAACACGCTGGTCAGGAACTCGCAACCTCACCACCATCACAGGCGATGGTCTGACCGATCACATATTCACCCGCCCGCGAGCACAAGAAAATGGTGAGCCCGGCAATGTCCTTTGCATTACCCACACGACCACTGGGATTACCTCGTCCAACCCGCTCCCAATCAACGTTTTCAGTTTCACCCGCAAAACCGACCCCGGTGCTGAGCATCCAGGTTGGAAACGGACCGGGCGCAATCGCGTTGAAAAGAATGCGTTCCTTGGTCAGATGTGCCGCCATGAAACGGGTGAGGTGATGTACGGCAGCCTTGGACGCGCCATAGGAAAAGTTATCGAACACGGCCGTCTTCAGACCATCCACCGAGCCGATATTGACCACGCGTGCCGGTGACGCACCACCTGCAGCGGCTCGCAGCAAAGGCAACAACTTCTGAGTCAGAAAGAACACCCCTTTGACGTTTGTGTCCATCACTTTGTCCCAGCCCACTTCCGGGAAGCTATCCAACGGTGCGCCCCAGGCGACACCTGCGTTGTTCACCAGAATGTCGAGCTTCGGTTCGAGGGAGGACAGCCGTGTTGCAAGACTCTCGACGCCTGCCAGATTCGACAAGTCGGCCGGCAGCGAGATGCATTCACCGCCATAGGTCTCGGCCAGTCGGCTGGCCGTGGCATCGCACACCGCCGCCTTGCGCGACGAGATGTAGACTTTCGCACCACTGGCCAGAAACCCCGCGGCGATCATCTCGCCGATGCCGCGCGAGCCGCCGGTGACAAGGGCGACCTTGCCACGCACGGAAAACAGATCATCAAAACGTTCTTTCACTTCGTTGTCCCCACTGGTGTTCTTAAAGATCGAATGCTGACTCGATCGGCAACCAGATGGTTCCCGAACGGCACCTTATCAAACCTGGGTTATCCGGTCCTGATCGTCTCGTACGTGTCACGAGTTGCCGAAGCACTGACCGGTTGCAGAATGTGCCGACACAATCACCGGTCGATTGCCAACCAATCCTGGTCGATCGTGTCGCACAGCAGGGATTAACGAGCGGGTTTGGGAAGCGCTGCTCACTCAGCGCTTCCCTGACAGGTTGCGGTCTGCTAACGAGGGATGAAGTACTTGATCAGCTCCGAACGGGCACCGGTGGTCTCTTTCATGTCGACGATCTTGCCGATGCCAGGTGCATAAAACTTGAATTCGTTCACGCCTGGTTCGACCGGTGAAAATGCCCGCAGTTTCACGCACGTCCGGTTACAGCGGACTGCTGGCGCTCGTTCCGTTGCATCGGTCGCGATGACTTCCGACAGGTCTTCAGCGTTACCCCAGTCTGCTTCCTCGCGGTAAGTCACGCCGACTTGTGGCGCTGCGAACATGAGAATGCCGGCCTTGGCCCCGTCACGACCGGACTTGAACGAGCCGTCCCGACTAACCAGTTCTGGCGCGGCTGGGCGATCACCCTCTGTGTACTCGTAGTCCTTGACCTCTTCACCGCAGTACCAGACATTGCCCCACGCATCCTGTGCAATCCAGTCATCGGTATCTTCAACCAGCTCGTCGTCAACCATCACGACGTCCCGCACGACACGACACTGGATGCCATCGATGAGTTTGGTTTTGTTGGTCACAGTGACGGTGACGATCTCGAATTCAGCATCGCCTTCATCGTCAACCACAGGTTTGCGATAAACCCACTTCGCGCCCTCCACCAAAGGCCAGTACGGATTCGGGGCTACCGTCTTGCCGATGTCACGGGGATTCACGAAATTCGCTGCATATTCAGGGCCAAATTGCGGTTGATAGGCGCCCTGTCCCAGGGTGGCGCAGACATCCAGCCGCGCGGTCCGAACTTCTCCACATTCCTCCAGCGTGGCCTCTCGCTCGGTTCGCGCCTCGGCGATACATCCCAACTCATCCTTCGAGTTGGCACAAAACGCGCTCGCCTTATGAAAGTCGTCTGTCGCTTCGAATTGACAGGCCCGCGCCATCGAAGCTGCGGTTCTGTTACAGGCGCCTTCTATCGCCACGGAAATCAACGGCATTGACACAAGCAGCAGTCCAGCTGCGAATGATGATCGGTTCAGCCACTCACGCATGATGGAGATCCAGAGTTAAGGTCATCTTTGGACGGCATAGACATGGCAAATCAATCGTGAGACGGCAGGTCTGGCGAAGAAAGTTGTCCGAAGGATGGTCTGATCAGACGGACTAACCTTGATTCGACAATAATCGGCAGAGTTTCAGACCCTCCATCCATCGCAACGTCGCATAACGCTCGCATCTACAGCGGTGGTCCCTTTGTAGGAGCGGTCTCTGACCGCGATTGTTGGATTCATCAAAGATCGCGATCAGGAGAT
>CAMDVY010000381.1 GCA_945878745.1 Klebsiella pneumoniae
CGATCTTCGATGATTCCAACAATCGCGGTCAGGAGACCGCTCCTACAACAAGACGATCGCCGATCTAATGCAGCGTTGGTTTGGGCATACGCCGGAGAAGCTGGATTCGCGCACCGGCCGCTCGTGCCAGCTGCGACCCTTCTGCAGCCCCTGATTCACACGCCTTGTACTCTTCCAGGGCCAACTCAGGCAGGTTGAGCGCGTACCAGCAATTGCCCATTTCGAGTCTTAGCCCGCATTCCATCTGACGATCACCGATGGCATGTGCAATGGCACGTTGATAGTCGAGCACAGACAAGGCGGAGTGTGGATGCGATTGAGAGAGGCATGCATGTTTGAGATTGTTGAGCATTCGCAGCGCGATGTCGGTGGCCGATGCACGTTGAATCGTCGCTGTCATCGGCAAAGCCATCATCTGCACCGGATCGATGATCTGCTGGTCAACACAGGCGAGGAAATGCCCAGGTGCATTCAGTCCCCATGCGTCCCGACCCTGCCGCCGTGCGACTTCGATCAACAGGATCGCCAATGTGATCGGCAATCCGCGACGCCGCATCAGAACCCTGGTGACACAACTGTTGTCGAGATCCATCAAACCACGATCATCCCCTTGAAAGCCCAGGTTGCCGAGGTGCAGCCAGGCAGCTTCATCTGCGGGAGGCAACAATCCTTGCAGGGCATCGGTCAGCCCGGACAGATCTTCATCAGGATAGATTGAACGATTCACGAGGCTGGCGACGGCCAGCTCAGTAGTCGCAGGATTCATCACGAGCGCTGCAAATTCGCTGGCCAGTGCAGCATCAGGACGTAGATTCACGGGACAATCACGCCAGCAGAGCGGTCACGGTGTTGATGAACTCCACGCGAGCAAACGGTTTCGCCAACGTTGCGTTCGCACCGATGTGGCGCGCCGCATCAAGATAGTCCTCAGGACCGATTCGGCCACCACCCGAGATGGCGATGATCGGCAGTTTGGCATCCTGTTTCCGGATATCGGAAATCGTCTCGAGGCCTTCCTTCTCGGGCATGATGATATCCGCAATCACCAGATCAAAGATCTTTTGACGCATTCTCTCCAGAGCCATCACACCGTTTTCAGCAGTAACGACGCAGTGACCTTCCAGGCGAAGCATTTCGCTCAGCACATCCAGCACCTGCCGATCATCATCAACAAGCAAAATGGCACTCACTCATTTCTCCCTGTGACCCTAGCACTCCGTGCACGGACGCCCCGGGGATTTTCCAACGGTTTCCTTCGTCCGACACTAACAGCACTGAAGCAGCATTTCACTGCATTCCTTTCCTGTAAGCAATCTCGCACGGTCGACGACCCACCAACGCATTAACATCAACAGCGTGCAAACGATGACAGAGGTTCTCGTGCATGACAATTCGATGTATGCGATCGCCAACATGCTTCGCAGTGCCAATCGTCCAGGTGTACTCGTCACCCGCCGCAAGGTCAGAGACCAGTTAGCCACCTTGCCTGGCTTTGATCGGCTTGATCTTCGATTGATCAAGGACAATCCATCCGCGGCGGAAAGTGCAGCAGAAAGCATGCTGGCCAACGGCTGTGATTTGCTGCTGTGCTGGGAAACCGTGCTCAGTCTGGAAAAACTCTCGCGTCCGGGAGAGGCCGTTCTACCAACTCGAATTGTGGATGCCGAGTCTCTTGAAAGGTACGACACAGCGCTCCACCGGATCGGACGGCGCAACCATGCAGCACTGCTCAGTACACCTGTTGCGCCGGAAACCAATGCCCGACGACGGCTGGCCATGAAACACCAGTGTGTAGGCATCGATCGCATTTGCGCCACCCTCGCACGAACCATGTCTCGCGCCGGCACGCCCATCCTGGTGGTCTGCGCGTTGATTGATACACGGGCCGACATCTGGGCTAATCGCCTGCTGCTCTGGACCACGTGTTTCGGTCGACACAATCCGCTGACCTGGATCGGTATCCTGCTCTTCAAACCTCGCGAATACTGGACCCATCGCCTGAGCCGGCACAGAGCCAACGTCGAGCTCGGCGTCGCGATTCGACAGCTGAAGGAATGCCTGCTGGAACTGGATGCCGAGTCTGCCGAAGAAACTGCAGACCGCCCGGAAGAATCGAGACGACCGTAGCGCGGATCGTTAACGAACCAGACCACGGCAGCCCACTGCCACACAGGAACAAGCTGACACGATCTGCCGAAGTCGTTATAAAGCACGCCACGCCACCGGCCACCTCGACTTTGCGGAGCAATTGAACACCATGCAGCGGAGTGCCACGCCCTCCCGGGACGCTGTTCCGCCGGTTTCGTCGGACCTGGATCTGCTGATCCTGGTCGACAGTGCGGACAATCCCATCGGTCATCTCGACAAAGCAGGCTGTCACGATGCCGAAGGTATCCTCCACCGCGCTTTTTCCCTCTTCATATTCAACTCACGAGGTGAGCTGCTACTGCAGCAACGTGCCTTTGGCAAACGACTCTGGCCAGGTTACTGGTCAAACAGTTGCTGCTCACACCCGAGGGTCGGCGAAAGCATGGAGCTGGCCGTGGCTCGTCGATTGGCAGAGGAACTCTCGCTGGTGACGACGCTCTCCTTCGTTTACAAGTTTGAGTACCACGCACGCTTCAATGACGTCGGCTCCGAGCACGAACTATGCTCGGTCTACGTCGGTTTCGCAGATCAGGAACCTGACGTCCATCCCGAAGAAGTTGCGGCGTGGCGATGGCTTGAACCCGAAGCGATCGACCAGGAACTGGCTGATTCACCGGGCACTTTCACGCCGTGGTTCAGACTGGAGTGGCTTGCCCTGCAGAGAGATCACTTCCATCGTCTCCAGTTTCCGGCACGTGGAGCAGATTGAGAACACCTAATCTCCATGTTTAGTGACCCGCTGCAGGTGGCAGGTTCATGGGTAGACAGCGTATCCTTGGCGCCGTCCCGAAAGTCCGCATGGCGGGCTCGGATCAAGGCTGGGCAATACGCAACATCATCGGCTACTGACCAAAATCGGCTACTGACCAAACGGAACAGGAACAGTGAGCAATAGACAGATGAACATAGGGATCAGTGGCCTGGCCGCTTATCTGCCACCGTATCGCGTAAACCTGGAATCCTGGTGTCAGTGGAACAACGACAGCTGGGACAAGGTCGCAAGCGTCGTGGGTACCAGTTATCGGCTCCCCGGACCCAATGAAAATGCGTACACCATGGCCGCGACCGCCGTCCTGCGACTGATCGAAAACTACGATATCGATCCCTCACGCATCGGCTATCTTGCCTTTGGCACCGAATCGAGCACCGACAATTCTGCCGGAGCCGTGATCATCAAGGGAATGGTGAACGAGGAACTGATCACTCGCGGTCGCTCCTTGATCAGTCGTCATTGCGAAGTGCCCGAGTTCAAGCACGCCTGCCTGGGCGGTGTCTATGCAATGAAGGCCGCCGCGCGTTACCTGGCGCTGGATGGTGAAGGCAGACAAGCCATCGTGGTTTGCGCAGACATCGCCGAGTATCAGCGCGGCACCAGTGGAGAGCCAACACAAGGCGCTGGTGCAGTAGCGATGCTGGTGGAAGCCGACCCCAAACTGCTGACCATCGAACTGAAGGCTTCAGGGTCTTCTTCGGATTACCGCGGCCCGGATTTTCGCAAACCTTTTTCACGCTTTACTTCTCAGAAGGGCACAGCGTTTCAGCGACCCCGAGACTTCCCGCTTTTCAATGGCAAATATTCGACCACCTGCTATATCGATGAAGTGCTCGCTGCAACCGCGCATCTGGTAGGCAAGCTGGAAGGCTCTGGCCAAAAGTTTCTGCGTGACATGCTGGCTGTCTTTCTTCATCGCCCCTATCAACGCATGGCGGAAACCGGTCTCGCCATGATGCTGCTCTACGTACTGGCAGTTGGTGATGCGGACGACCGCGCAGAGCTG
>CAMDVY010000382.1 GCA_945878745.1 Klebsiella pneumoniae
ACAACAAGTAAGCGAACAGGGCAGCGTTGGATTGTTCTGGCTGATACTGGCTTACTTTCTGCACACAACGGGTGAACTCTGTCTGTCGCCAGTCGGTCTTTCCATGGTGACACGGCTCTCGGTGCCACGCGTGGTCGGGCTGATGATGGGTGTTTGGTTTCTGGCGTCCTCCGGAGCCCATTACGTGGGTGGCATCCTGGCGGGTCTGGCGAGTACAACGTCGGCGGCCGGTGAGGAATCCCTTAGCCTCTATCGGGACACCTTCATGCTGGCCGGACAATGGGGTATCGCTGCCGGACTTGTGCTGCTCGTCATCTCGCCGTGGCTGACTCGCCTGGCAGGACCGGATACTTCGGGTCTCCCAGATGATGGCGGCTCCACGCGCTGACAAATTCATCGCTCCAGCTCGCAAGCATTCTGTTCTTGAGAAAAGCGTTGTGTCCGCCGGTAGTTGTTTCAACGATGGTGAGGCTGGAGGGCAGTTTCCGAAACGTGGCGCGCGGAATGATCGGATCATCGGCAGCGATGAGGATGGTCGCTTCGACGCCGTCGAGTGCCTTGTCAGTCAGGTCGTAGGCATCGAAATAGGATCGAGTGTCTCTGAATTCCGAATGATAGCGGACGAAATAGTCGGTGAGCGCGCTGACTGAGCGCAAGGCGTAAGCCCGTGAAAAGTCGAACATATGTGGAAATGCGGCCGCCTTGGCCACCAGCGCGCGTTGCCACTTGCGGAGAAAGTAGCCGCGATACACGGTTGATCCCGGGCCTTCGTCAATCTGACGAAGGGTATCTGCCGGATCGATTGCCGGGCAGATGCCCAGCGCGGGGATATCGATTTCTCGTGCGACTCGCAAAGCGAAATTTCCACCGAGGGAGAACCCGACCACGCCGCATCCGGTTGAACCCCCCTTTAGACCATGGCGGTTGCGCAGATTTTCGATCAGCGAAACAACCTCGTCAGTCCGGCCCGAGTGATACAGCGCTTCATTAAGGTGGCTGGTGTCGCCGTGATCGCGCAGGTTTATCCGCGCGGTTGAAAATCCTTCGCGCCACAGGCTGCCGCCGGTGGACAGCATGTACGACGATTCATCTGAGCCCAGCCATCCATGTATCAGCACAACCAGCGGTGCCATCGTTGCTTGCAGGTTCAGTTTGACCCGGAGCACAGCTCCGACTGAAGTGCGAATGTCTTCCGTAATCGCACCTTGCACATAAGCACGTTCACGATCAGGCGTAAGCGATCGACGCGCCACGCTGCCGAGCATGGTCTGTGTGTGGCCATTGCGTAGCCATCTTGGCGGCAAGTACGGGGGGGAGATCACTAGCAGATCCGGGGTCTGGTCTTAGGCGAGCAACCAGCCGCCATCCACGTCGATCGTGGTTCCGGTAACAAAATCGTTGGTAATCGTGAACAGTATGGCCTGCGCGACTTCTTCGGACGAGCCTGGACGAGGAATCAGAAAGTTCTTGGTCGCCTGAGTCAGGAATTGCTGGCGAGCATCACCGCTGACGGCAAACATCGGTGTATCGATGATCCCCGGCGAAACCACATTGATGCGACGCGGCGCCAGTTCCGCGGCCATGCCTCGGACAAATGCCTCGACCGCACCTCCTACTGAAGTGAGGGCGATTGACCCTGGTCGAGGCTTGCGGGCCGGGGCGCCACTGACCAGCACGATGCAGCCCTGTGCTGTCAGGTGTTCAGCGCCGAGCCGGACGGAATTGGTGTAGCCCCAGAGTTTCTGGAACGAGGCCTGGTAAGCATCCAGATCCATCTTCAGAAATGGGCCGTTCGCCCTGGGGCCACCGGTTGCGGCGTTGACGAGGATGTCGAAAGGCGCGAGCGCGGAAAATGCAGCGGACATCGCATCACGATCCAGTACGTCCAGTTCGTGTGCATGCAGCCCCTGGCTACTGGCGCTCTTGAGAGTATCCGCCGAGCGTCCGAAGACGTGTACCTGTGCACCCTGTTGCTTGAGTTGCAGCGCCGCCGCAAGACCGATACCTGAGGTGCCTCCCAGGACGAGCGCTTTTTTGTTCAATACGTTCATAAGTACTCCGCAGGTTGAGCATCGTCAGGCGATGCACACAGGTTCATTCAAAGACGATGTTTTCCGGGACGCCGCCTGCCGACACGATCACCGCCTTCACGTCCTCAAGGGCGTTGGCCATGCGGATCTTGTCGACTCCACGGATTACCAGATTTGTACCGTACTTATCGTTACGGAAGAATGGATAGCTCCCGAGATCGAAGTCGGGATAGCGTTGCTGGACTGCGGAAAACGCTGCCGCGATCTGGCTTTCGCCCAGGTAGGCCGTGACAGAGCACGAACTGACAATGTCACCATGCTCCAGTTCGTGCTCAAGGGATGAAAGCATCGCCTGCATGATCGACGGAATGCCGGCCATGACGTGGACATTGCCGATGCGAAAGCCCTGTGGTCCACCGGTGGGATTGTCGATCAGCACTGCACCCTCGGGAATCTGCGCCATCCGAAGCCTTGAGGCCATGATGTCCGGCGGTGCAGGGCGTACACGAATGCGTGCGGCGATGGCTTCGTTCTGAACCAGCGGCACGTCGAACGCCCGGGCCATGCACTCTGCGGTGATGTCATCGTGGGTGGGGCCGATACCACCGGTGGTAAAGATATAGTCATATTGGCTGCGTATCGTTTGCACGGTCTCGATGATCACCGTGTCGATGTCCGGAATGACTCGAGCCTCCCTGATCTGGATCCCCCAGCCGCCCAATACACGGGCCAGGTGGTTGAGATTGGTGTCCTGGGTGCGGCCGGACAGAATCTCGTTGCCGATGATGAGCACGCAGGCCGTGACGATGCCGCGGGGTTTGGAATCTGGATTAGTCATGGCGTGCATGCTATCACCGAGGCCGAGGGATACGAAAACTGCAGGGCTTCCCAATCGCTATTTCTGTACGACAGGGTGTTCAGGCGGTACATTGTGAGACATTGGACCCGGCCTATCCTTCTCTGGCATGTTCAATCCCGGTACGCGACATGAAGTCGCGCAGTTGAATACTCTGCGGTTTTCGAGAATCTTCTATCTTATGCTCCCTTCTATCGTCACTCGTTCAGTCACGCATGGCATTTTTGTTGCTGCACTCGCCGCATGTGGCGGCGGTTCAGGCGGTGCTGCGGCACCAGCGAGCTCAACCGGTACAACGAACGCTGCGTCGAGTAACACACCATCGACGACTTCAAGCGCGGCGGCATCGTCCACTTCGACACCCACAAGTACGTCCTCTGGACCAGCCATCACTTCAACAAGTAACCCGGCGAAGGCTGTCTCCGTTTCCGTATCTGCGAGCCAGACCCAGGTTGATGTCGGACAAGCGGTGACGCTCAACTGGCGGTCGACAAACGCATCCAGTTGTACCGCTTCCGGTGGTTGGACAGGATCGAGAAGTCTTTCAGGTACACAACTACAGACTAGCCTCAGGTCGCCAACAGACTATTGGTTGAGTTGCACCAACGTCGCTGGAGTCGGTGCGGTGGCTGGCGTTTCAGTCACCGTTCGTCCAGCAAAATCGCTACGAATCGACTTCAAGGCAGATCCTCCGACAGTTAGCAAAGGGGGGCAGTCTGTACTCACCTGGGCCGCATTTGACGCGACCAATTGTGTCTCAAAAGGTGACTGGAGCGGGAACCGCCCACTTCAGGGCCGGTTTGACACAGTGGCGCTTTCGAAGAGCGGGACTTACTTGCTGGAATGCTCGAATGCCAATTTGACAGAGCTTGCAACGGTCAGTGTTGGCGTCGAAACCCTCGCGATTGAATGGCAAGTCCCTAGACAGAATGAGGACGGAGACACAGCGGTCGATATCGCCGGCTACAAGGTCTATTGGGGAGCAACCGCCGATGCTGCTGACGGTTTGGTGATGCTCAACAACCCCA
>CAMDVY010000383.1 GCA_945878745.1 Klebsiella pneumoniae
CGGCCACAGCGGTCAGGCCACCGGCGCACAGTCCCATCAGATCGATTCGTTTGACGCCGCAAATACTGCGCACCACGGAGATGGCACGAATCACCCCGGCGACATAACTGGCCAGTGACCATTGCGCGTGCTCGGCCACCGGATTGCGCCAGCTGATGGCAAACACCTGGATTCCTTCTGCGAGGAGTTGCTGGAACAAACTGCGATCGTTCGTCAGATCTCCCAGATAAAAGCGATTGACCTGGGAGAACACGTACAACAGTGGCTGGCGATACACGCTGGGCGTGGTCGGAACGTACTGGATAACTTCAAGCATTTCGTCGCGGTAGACCACTTTGCCTGATGTCGGGGCTACGTCGACGCCCACCTTGAAAGCAGAGCGATCGGCGATCGCCGGATAGCCATGATTGTTGGCCTGATCATCGAGAAAGTTACCGATGCCTTTCACGAGGCTCTCGCCGCGAGTTTCGATGGCGCGTTTGATGGTCTCGGGGGTGTAAGGCGAATTCACTGGCGCGAATACTTCCTTGGCGATTTCCAGCAGGAATGCAGCGCGTTGACGATCCATGCCCTCGAGTTCAGCCTGGTTGATCCAGCTGTCCAGCGTGCGAGCCCAGGCGAAGTAGGCTCTGCGGAGTCGACTGAAGTAGGGGTCTTCGCGCCATGCTGGATCAGCAAAACGCGCATCAATCGGATCGCGGCTATCGGCGGCATCGGGTTGTCCCAGCCAGATTGCAGCGAGTTCTGTTTGATACTGCAGTTGCAGACGGAACATCAGTTCTGGTTGTTTGCCCACTTGCCCCGCGAAAGTCTGCCAGTTGGCGAGGATCGTCTCGGGATTGGCGCCTAACAGTCCCGATAGTGCGACGCCTTCGGTTCGTTCAGCGACGTGTTCGTCATTGTCGTCCCCAGAGGCTTGAGCCACCATGTGTTTTCCGGTGTCGCGATTCACGAACATGATACGTTTCTCTCGTCCCGAATATCCATTTTGAGTATGCTGCGCGGCACACAAAGGAAGCCGCATGCCATGAAAATCAATGTCGAAGTAGATATCTCGCCCGAGGAATTGCGTCGTTTCATGGGGTTGCCGGACGTACAGGGCTTTCAGCAGCATATGCTGGAGCGGTTCAGCGAAGGCTTCCAGACCAGCCAGGATCAACGAGAAGAATTCGTCCGCAACATGTTTGCAGGCGCCATGGCGCCGTGGCAGGGTTTTCTCTCCATGGTGTCAGCAGCAAGCGGCTCACGCAGCGACAAGTAGTGCTCACCCTGGTGGCTGGTCATCGCCTTCGTGTTTTGACCACTGGTCCTGACCCGACTCTGGTATCAAACGCGACTAATCCGCGACGAGAATCCCATGCGGCTGACTGATCACGACGCGTCATTCCTTTATGCAGAAACTGCCAGTGGTCCGATGCACGGTGCCACCATAACCGTCATTGACGGCGAGGTACCTTTTGCGGCGTTCATGGAGCACATGGCGTCGCGACTGCATCTGATCCCGCGTTACCGACAACGACTGGCCTTCGTGCCGTTCAACATCGCCCATCCGAAGTGGATTGATGATCCGGATTTTGATCTCAAACACCATGTGCGGCCCCACGTGGTCGCCGCGGGAACTTCACTGGAAGATGCCATACAGGCGAGTATCAAACTCACTGAGCCGCTGCTGCCCCGCGACAAGCCGCTGTGGCTGATGTATCTGATTGAAGGCGTGAGTGGTCACACCGTCCTGTTATCCATGGGGCATCACGCCCTCGTGGATGGCGCATCCGGTATCGACCTTTCGCTGATACTGTTTGATCTGCAAAAAGATCCGGCACCCACTCCGGCGCCGACCAAAGCCTGGTCACCTGCTCCAGCCCCGACGCCCTTCGAGCTGACCCGCGAGGCCGCTGCAGAGACAGCAGAAAAGTGGCGGACGCAGTTTGGTAGCCAGGAAAGCAGTGCCGGGCGCGGAGAGCTGCTGCGTCGTGCCGCCGAATCGATGACGCGCTTCATCTCGGAACCCGTGGTCACCGCACCGTGGAATAGATCGATGATTGGCCCCAAGCGTCGGTTCGAATGGCGTCGACTCTCGTTTGGTGCGCTCCGCAACATACAGCGTTCTTTTGGTGGCACTGTCAATGATGTGGTGCTGGCATTGGTGGTTGAATCGGCAGCGCGCTATATCGCACTGCATAAGGAACGCGTGGCGGAGCGGCACCTGCGTGTCATGGTGCCGGTGAGTGTGCGACGCGAAGATGAAAAGGGTGCGCTGGGCAATCGTGTGTCGGGCATCTTCCCGATGTTCGGCGCGGAGCCTATGGAGATTACCGAGCGTTTGCGCAAAGTGCGCTGGGAAACCGAGCACATCAAGCAGAACCGCGAAGCACAGGCGATGGAGCTGATGATGGAGACCATACCATCGATGCCACCACTAACAATGGCGCCAACGCTGCTGGTCGGCTCGGCCTTTGACCCGACGGCGCTGGCCGCGCGATTTCCGTTACCCGTGCCGCCAAGTTTTGCGCCGCGTCTGCCGATGGTGGGCTACAACTTCACATGCACCAATATTCCCGGCGTGCAGACCACCCAGTACCTGCTCGGACATCGAATCAGTGATTCACTGGCAGTGCTCATGCTCAACGGCAACATTGGTTATGGCATTGCTGTGGTCAGCTATAACCAGAGCCTGTATTTCAACTTCATCAGTGATCCGCGACTGCTTCCCGATTTGAATGTCATGGCCGATGGAGTCATGGATGCGTTTAGTGAACTGATGGCTGCGGCTGACCTAGCCTCAGCCGATGTAGCACCCAACAGCGCAGCAGCTAACTGATCTCCTTCGAGGGTAACAAGGAAAACAACAATATGTCTGACCTGAATTCTGTCCAGCCGCTGTTAGATCGTTTCCCGCTCAAAGTGACGCTGAACGATAAACGTCTGGTTGAACTGCGCTTGGCCAAGTCGGGCGACGATGAAGCCATACTGCAATTTGCACGCGGTCTTCCAGAAGATGACCTGTTGTTTCTACGTGTGGATATCACCCAGGCGTCGGCGGTGGCGAACTGGCTAGCCAATGTCGCGGCGGGCACGACAGTGTCGCTGCTGGCATTCGATGGGGACCGGTTGGCTGGATATGCAACGGTTGACCGCAATCCGGCACGATGGACTCGTCGGGTCGGCGAGATTCGTGTGAATCTGGCGTCGGACTACCGCAGCCTGGGTTTGGGCCGGCAGCTCATTGCCAAGATTTTCGATGTCGCTCGTGGTCTCGGGCTGAGAAAGATCATGGCGCACATGACGCCTGACCAGCTGGGTTCTCAAGCGGCGTTCAAGCGTCTGGGCTTCATGCCTGAGGCGCTGCTTGCCGACTATGTGGAAGACCGGCGTGGACGTTCCCATGATCTGGTCATCATGTCGCATGACATCGATGGTTTTACCGATCAGGACGATCAGGCACTTCGGCTGTAGTGGCCTGTGTAGAAGCCTGAATGATCCAGCCGCCTTCGGTATTCAAACAGGCGCTGGAAGGGCGCGCGGCTCTCGAAGCAGCCGCCCTGCTTGCCCAGCTTCCCATGCTGAGATTGCAGGCGCCGCGTGGGTCAGGTCCGTTGATGGTGTTGCCGGGTTTCATGGCAGACGATGCTTCAACCTGGTTGTTGCGCCGATTCCTCAACAGTCTTGGTTACGCTGCGGTCGGTTGGGGGGTTGGTGTCAATCGCGGCCCCATGCAGAGCTTGCTTGAAGAGCTCATGCCGCGTGTGCGGACGCTGGCGATACAAGCGGCCAGACCCGTTCAACTGATTGGCTGGAGTCGGGGCGGGATCCTGGCGAGAGAAATGGCACGAAGGGATGTGCAGCACGTTCAGAGTGTGACGACGATGGGCACGCCTATTCAGGGTGGCCTATCTGCATCGTCCAT
>CAMDVY010000384.1 GCA_945878745.1 Klebsiella pneumoniae
CGTTTCGTCTACCGACTCCTTCGCCGGCTCATAAACGTATACGCCGGCCGTCTTGCCATTCAGCCCCGTCAATTCGCAGAGCAGGTTGTACAACGGCACCAAAGCGAAAGCGAAACCGAACATGCCGAATACCAGCATGATCAGTTTGCCAACGGTCCGTTTCTGACTTTGCGCCATGAGTGTTCTCGATCTCCTCAGGAGTGCGCTTCAGCGTCGGTAATCTTCGGTGGGTGCGTAAACGTGTGGTAAGGCGCCGGCGATGGAATGGTCCATTCCAATCCATGCGCACTTTACCAGACACGGTCCGTCGCCGGCTTGCCGCTACGAATAGTCTTGATGACGATGTAGAGGAAGAAGACCTGCGAGAAGCCGAAAATGAACGCACCGATACTGGACAGCATGTTGAAGTCCGCGAACTGCAATGCGTAGTCCGGAACTCGACGTGGCATTCCAGCAAGGCCGGAAAAATGCTGTGGGAAGAACGTGACGTTCACCCCAATGAAGGACAGCCAGAAGTGCAGTTTGCCGAGCCGCTCGTCATACATGCGTCCACACCACTTCGGAATCCAGTAATAGGTCGCAGCAATGATCGAGAAGATCGAGCCAGGCACCAGTACATAGTGGAAGTGGGCTACCACAAAATAAGTATCGTGGTACTGATAGTCAGCCGGCGTGATCGCCAGCATCAACCCAGAGAAGCCGCCGATGGTGAACAGCACCACAAAGGCGATGGCAAACAGCATCGGGGTTTCGAAGCTCATGCTGCCTCTCCACATCGTCGAGATCCAGTTGAATACCTTCACTCCGGTCGGGATGGCAATCAGCATGGTGGCGTACATGAAGAACAGTTGGCCGGCCAGCGGCATGCCAACGGTGAACATGTGGTGCGCCCAGACGATGAACGACAGAAAGGCAATCGAGGCCACCGCATAAACCATGGAGTCATAGCCAAAAAGTGTCTTGCGGGCAAACGTCGGGATGATCTGCGAGACGATTCCGAACGCAGGCAGAATCATGATGTACACCTCGGGGTGCCCGAAGAACCAGAATATGTGCTGGAACATGACCGGGTCGCCACCGCCGGCTGCGTTAAAGAACGAGGTGCCGAAATGGATGTCGAACAACATCATGGTCACGGCACCAGCCAATACCGGCATTACGGCCAGAAGCAGATAAGCGGTGATCAACCAGGTCCAGACGAACAGCGGCATCTTCATCAAGGTCATGCCAGGGGCTCGCATGTTCAGGATGGTGGCGATGATGTTGATGCTACCCATGATCGAGGACGCACCCATCATGTGCACTGCAAAGATGAAATAGGTCGCCGAGGGCGGTGCATAGGTAGTGGACAGAGGAGCATAGAACGTCCAACCGAAATTGGGACCACCTCCCTCCATGAACAGCGTCGAGATCATGATCCCGAATGCGAAAGGCAGAATCCAGAATGACAGGTTGTTCAATCTGGGCAGCGCCATGTCAGGGGCACCTACCATCATCGGTACCAGCCAGTTGGCCAATCCTACAAACGCGGGCATGACCGCGCCGAACACCATGATCAGGCCATGGTTGGTGGTCATCTGATTGAAGAACTCAGGCACCACAAACTGCATTCCGGGTTCGAATAATTCGGCACGGATAACCAGCGCCATCATGCCGCCGATCAGGAACATCGTGAAGCTGAACCAGAGGTACAGCGTGCCAATGTCCTTGTGGTTGGTGGTGAACAACCACCTCGCCAGCCCTTTAGCCGGGCCGTGGTGCTCGTGGTCGTCGTGACCTGCGTGTGATTCGATTACTTCGCTCATGCCAACTCCTATTTACTGGCCGCGGCGTTCGCCACGTCCACCGGCTGTGTCACGTCGTTCGCGTTGTTACCCCAGGAGTGCCGTTCGTAATGCACCACCGCTGCGATTTCAACCTTGCTGAGCTGGTTTGCAAACGCCTGCATCGAGGTACCAGGAACACCGTTCAGTATCTGGCGAATGTGCTCATCTCTCGGCCCTGTGGCGACCGGGCTTCCGGCCAGTGCCGGGAAGACCGGAGGGACGCCCTTACCATTAGCCTGATGACAGGACGCGCAAAACTTGGTGTAAACCACCTCGCCCTGGGTCATCAATTCTTCATTGGTAAACACCATGCTTTCCAGTTTCTGGCGTTCCTGCTCTGCAGCCAACTTGCCCGCATACCAGGCATCGAAGTCTTCCTGGGGCATGGCTTCGACGACCACCGGCATGAAGCCATGGTCTTTTCCGCACAGCTCTGTGCACTGCCCTCGATAAACCCCTGGGGTTGGGACGATCGCCCACAACTCGTTCAACATGCCGGGCACGGCATCGCGCTTGATACCAAAGTCCGGTACCCACCAGGCATGGATGACGTCCTGGGACGTGACCAGAAACCGGACTTTCTTGTTCACCGGAATGCGCAGCGGCTCGTCAACTTCGAGCAGGTAGTGCTCGCCCTTGGCAGACAGGTTGAGTCGTTCTTCCATGGGCGTGGTCAGCGTTGAAAAGTAGGAGAAGGTCTTGTCGAAGTCCTCGTCGAGGTACTTGTACTGCCACTTCCATTGATATCCACGCACCTCAACGGTCATATCCTCACCGCCCGTGTCATATATGGCGACCAGCACCCGCGTGGCTGGTACGCACATCGCGATGAGGATCAGCGTCGGAACGACCGTCCATGCAATCTCCAGTTTGGTGTTTTCGTGGAAATGCGCAGCTTGGTAACCTGCCGAACGACGGTGATGGATGATCGACCAGAACATTGCCCCGAAGACAATGGCGCCGATGACGACGCAAACCCAGAGAATCAGCATGTGCAGGTCATATACCTGCCGGCTGATATCGGTCACGCCGACCCGCATGTTGAGTTCGTCAGCGACGACAAATCCTGACGCCAACATCGACATGACACCCGCAGCATTACGCAGCCGCCGGATCCCTGTGCAGTGTTTATTCACGCTCACGCTCACACCTTGATTGAATGAAGTGCTGTTCGGTTGGAGTCCGCACCCACGCCCCGTCCCTGCGGGCTCCTGAAAAGCCGGGCAATTATAGCAACCGAGCCTCAATTCACAACGCAGTCAATCAGCTAGATCAACAAGATAAGAAGGAATATCAATCTAGTTGGCGGGTTCTGATCGGCGCCAAGGGTTCAGCGGGCGCTGGTTTGTCCTCTTGCCCTTCCTCCATTGCCTCTTCCTTGCCACAGGCAAGACATCGTCGCGCGAGCAAAACACCTTCCGCATCAAGGTCGATCATCATGCGATCCGGTGTATGGCAATACGTACATTCCGCACCTGCCACAAAGCGCGTACGCGCAACACGCGGATTCATGACTGACTCAACAGGCGACGCACTGGCAGGGTTTCAGGTCGCGAGCCTCTCCAGATCCAGAATGCTTCTGCCGCCTGTTCTATCAGCATCCCGAGGCCATCAATCGACTTCCCCTGGGTAATCTCACGCGCCCACAGGTGAAACCGGGCATTGGCTCCGTAAACCATGTCATAACAATCCGCCCTAAGCACGATTGCTTCGTCTATATAGGGACGAGCGTTAGATGTAAGCGATGCGGAGGTCCCGTTGATGACCAGATCGAAGTGCGGTGTTGTTTTGGTGAGCTCCACTGTTTCCAGCGGTATCGAATATCGCGGCCGGAATGTGTTGACGAGTTCCTCCGCGCGTTCACGAGTTCGGTTTGCCACGGCGATCATCGCCGGTCTCGCCGCGAGCAGTTCTGGCAGAACACCCCGAACTGCGCCGCCGGCGCCAAGAACGAGTACCCGGCGACCTGCGATGGCAATCCCGTGAAACGAAAGATCACGGACCAGACCTACCCCGTCCGTGTTGAATCCCTTGAAGTCCTCTCCGTCCCAGTGGATGGTGTTGACC
>CAMDVY010000385.1 GCA_945878745.1 Klebsiella pneumoniae
CCGAGAACTGTGGATCAGATTGAGCGCGTGGAAATCGACACCATCGGCGCGCATATCAGGACCGAAACCGCAGCGTTCGAGTTCGACCTCTCAGAGAGCCGGTTCGACGTTCTCGAGTCGTCTACATCAAGCGCCGAATCAGTTGATGAACAAGGCGATGCCGAGCTTCGAGCAGTCTTTTCTGAAGAGGCTGAAGAGGTTGTTCTGACCTTGGACGAGAATCTCACTCGCTGGCAACTGGATCCTGACGATGAGGTTGCGGTTCGGGAAATCCGAAGAGGTTTTCATACTCTGAAAGGTAGCGGGCGAATGGTGGGGGCGCTCCAGATGGGAGAGCTGGCCTGGGCAATCGAGAACATGCTCAACAGGGTTCTGGACGGCACGCTTCACTCCGTTGGAGAAATACAGCTGGCGGCCCGATCTGCGCTGGAGCTGATGCCTGCGCTGCTACTGGCGTTCAAGCAGAACGTATCTGCATCCAGCGACAAGACAGCACAACTGATTGAACTCGCAGACGTACTTGCCAGTGGTGGGAGCCTGGTGTCCGAAGATGATGGCGTAGGGTCTTTGCAGACCAATCCCGAACAGGAAGAGCTTTCGCTGTTCCTGGTTGAGGCGAGGGAGTATGTCTCGCTCCTGCGCAGCAAGACAGGCCGGCGTCGTGTACAGCTCGACGATGAACTTCTGATGGCACTGCACACATTTGTTGGGAGCGCCAATTTACTGACCCCGGGTGTGCTGGCTCGAAGCGCCGAGCTCCTGTATGAAGTTGGACGTGCCGCCCACGCGCAGGCCTTGCGCGGACCCAATGTCGAAGTCGACATGGCGCGTCTCTTTCAGCAAGCAGCGGAGTTTATCGGTGCAAGCCTTGACAGACTTGAGGCAGGCATCGAACTGGACAACAGCGCGGGCGCAGAAGTGATAGTGCTGGCTACAGCGCTGTCGCAAGTAGCGGATGAAACACCTGCTGAAGAATTGCTGCAGGGACTGGCGCAACTTGAAGCTGTGCTCGCTGCCAGAGCATCTTTTGATGCCTGGATGGCTGGGCCACAGGAGCCAGGTTTTGTTGATCAGTTCATCGCCTCGATGAGGGCGATCCAGGGCGCGACTTTCCGGCCTCAGATCATTGATATTGCCAAGGCGCTGATTAAGGCGATTTCTCAACTGGATGCCAATACAAGATTGTCTGAGTCGGCGCACGCCGTTCTGTCGGAGAGCTGTGAACGACTGTTGCAGGTCATTGATGCGATTGGCGCAGATCAATTCCTGCCACGTGTTGACGATGTTGTGACAAAGCTTGGGGATCTTTCGGAAATCAAAGCCTCAGGTCCGTCAGGTCATGAGTCGCCAGACAAGGCGACAGATGTAGCTCGGCCGGTCAGCGTCCAGATCGAAGCGCCTTCCCCGGTTGAAGTTCTGCCAGTTCCAAGAAGCGACGCCGGTGTATCGATAA
This sequence comes from Klebsiella pneumoniae, assembly GCA_945878745.1. Lineage (GTDB taxonomy): Bacteria > Pseudomonadota > Gammaproteobacteria > Pseudomonadales > Azotimanducaceae > SYFY01. The sequence continues at coordinate 1,454 of CAMDVY010000385.1, forward strand.
CCGGTGCAGAGTTTTCGCAGGTAGATCGCGAAGCCGAGCAGCTGGACGTGGAGCTTGCTGAAGTATTCTTCGAAGAGGCTGAAGAGCTGCTTGAGGCGCTGGATACGAGCGTTCAGGCTTTTGTTGCGGACGGCAGAAATGGCCTGCCGCTTGAAAATATGTTGCGCGGGTTGCACACGCTGAAAGGGAGTGCGCGCCTCACAGGTCTAGGAATTATTGGTGATCGCGTACACAAGCTGGAGTCCTTTCTCAGCGGGCTTCAGTTCGGCCATGATGAAATCACCACACCGATTCAGCAGTGTGTGCAGGATAGCTTTGATGCGATATCTACGCTGACGAATCGTGTTCGTGAGCAGTATCGGCACAAATCAGATTCGGTTGGTGATGATCACGTGTCGGCGGTACAGCCGAGTGAACCAGAAACCGCAATCGGCGCAGGCGATCTCATTCATCGACACGACGAGAATCCAGCGCCACTGTCTACCCAGCCTGGCTCCGCATCGAACTCGGAGGCTGCCGGACCGGACATGATCAGAGTGCGAGCCAACCTGCTCGAGACTCTGGTGAACCTTGCCGGTGAAAGCAGCATTCTCCGAGCCCGGGTTGAACAGGGGATCAATGACTTCGCGGTAGCGCTTGACGAAATGGGAATCACGATCGAGCGGCAGCGAGAACAGCTTCGACGATTGGAGCTTGAAACTGATGCACAGCTCGTCGTGTTCCGCGCAGAGCGAGCGGATCGCAAACAGGAGTATTTCGACCCGCTGGAGATGGATCGCTATTCACAACTGCAGCAACTGTCTCGCGCGCTTTCCGAAAGTGCGTCAGACATGCTCGACCTGAAAGACACGTTACTGTTCAAGTCTCGGGAAGCCGAGACCATCTTGTTACAACAGGCTCGCATCAATACGGAGTTGCAGGAAGGTCTCATGCGAGCACGCATGGTCCCGTTCAGCCGCCTGTTACCAAGATTGCGCAGAATCGTGCGTCAGATCGCCCAGGAATTGAAAAAAGAAGTCGAATTTCACGTTTTCAATGGTGAGGGCGAACTCGATCGAAACCTGCTCGCACGTATGGTCCCGCCACTTGAGCACATGCTCCGCAATGCGGTAGATCACGGCATTGAATCGACGATGGTTCGACGTGGTTTTGGCAAATCGTTGCCTGGTCGAATTGACCTTCGAGTGTCCAGGGAGGGCGGGGATTTCGTCATTGAAATTGCCGACGATGGCGTGGGCATCGATATCGAGACGGTGCGCGTAAAGGCGATGGAACGCGGGATGCTCAAGCCCGATGCCAATCTCAGCGATGATGAAGTTCTGGATTTTATCCTGGCTCCCGGGTTCAGCACTGCAAAGTCACTGACGCAGATTTCCGGGCGTGGGGTCGGGCTCGACGTTGTCAATAATGAAGTAAAGGCGCTGGGCGGCAGTATCGGAATTTACAGCTCGCCCGGTAAAGGGACACGATTTGTTCTGCGAGTGCCATTCACGGTTTCCGTCAATCGCGCCCTCATGGTGACCGTTGGCGACGATCAGTATGCAATTCCGCTGAACACCATCGAAGGGATTGTGTTGGTTGATAATTCTGAGTTGCAGACGATCTACTCTTCCGAGAACAAGCGGTTTGAGTACGCAGGGCTCGCGTATCGAGTGCGTTATCTGGGTCGCTACCTCGGTCGCGATCTTCCCAACGTCACCGGGAGAGGTGGTGTACCCCTGGTATTGGTTCGCTCAGGTGAACTGTCGATGGCAGTAGCGGTCGATGGCGTCCAGGGTAGTCGTGAAATCGTGGTAAAGAGCCTCGGCCCGCAATTTGCTGGAGTTGGCGGCATTTCCGGCGCGACCATTCTGGGAGACGGAAGTGTCGCGGTCATCTTGGATCTGCTGGCATTGATTCGTACGCAAGGCCGAGATGCATTGGGTGCGACGACACGTGATGTGGCCAACCACGTCCATACCCGATGCGTCATGGTAGTAGATGACTCTGTCACCGTACGCAAGGTCACAACCAGGCTGCTTGAAAGACAGGGTATGGATGTCATTGTGGCAAAGGACGGGGTTGAGGCGATGTCTCTGTTAGGAGAGCGCACTCCCGACATCATGCTGCTCGACATAGAGATGCCCCGAATGGATGGCTTCGAGGTTGCCCGACAGATGCGGCACGACCCAAGAATCGCTCGAATACCGATCATCATGATCAGTTCACGCACGGGCACCAAACACAAAGAACACGCCCTCTCATTAGGCATAGATCGCTTCCTTGGCAAGCCGTTCCAGGAAAACGAACTGCTGGCCGCGATTGATGAACTAGTGTAGTGCTGCATTCTGTTTAGAGCTTAACTTCGAATTCGCGCGAATAACCTTTTGCAGGATGTCCTGAGCGCTCTTGGTCCATATGAACGGTTTGGGTTGAGTGTTGTGTTTCGCGATGTA
>CAMDVY010000386.1 GCA_945878745.1 Klebsiella pneumoniae
TTGTTCAAGGTGGTAGACATTCCGCTTGTCCTGCTCGGACTGCTTGTGGACCTGGCCAAAAAACGCACCGAACACGGGGCCGAAAAACATCGCGTAGAACAGCGAGCCAATCAACACGGCGAACACCGTCACCGGCAGGAATGACATGAACTTGCCGGGTATGCCCGGCCAGAACATCAGCGGCAGGAACGCTGCCAACGTAGTAGCAACAGAAGCAAAGACCGGCGGGAACATGCGTTTGGCTGCCAACGCATAGGCTTCCTTGCGGTGTATGCCTTCCGCCATTTTCCGATCCGCGTACTCCGTAACCACCACCGAGCCGTCCACGATCATGCCGAGCCCAAGCAACAGGCCGAACATCACCATGAAGTTGAAGCTGAAGCCGTTCAGGTAAACGATGATCAGGCCAAACAGAAAGGACAACGGAATGGCTGCCGCGACGATGATCCCGCTACGCAACCCGAGTGCAGCAACCACAGCGGCCCCAACGATCACCAGGGCCGAGACGATGTTGCCTTCCATTTCGACAACCTGAGCCTTCGCGGTCGGCGTTTGATCCTGGGTGTAAAAAACCTGTACCTTTTTTGGATAGGTGGCACGCTCGCGCTCAACAATCGTGCGCACGTGTTCGACGGTGCTGATCAGATTGGCATCGGCCCGCTTTGATACCTCCACAGAAATCGACGGTACACCGTTCACCCGCGCGTAGCTCTCACGATCCTTGAAAGTGCGATGTACGTTGGCGACGTCGGCGACAGTGATGACATTGCCGTTCACCGTCTTGACCGGGATATCAAACAGGTCCTGCGCGTTTTCGATCAGGGAAGGTACCTTCACGCTGAACCGACCCGCACCGGTATCGATTGACCCTGCCGCGATCAGCCGGTTATTACGAATGACGGCCGACGCCACCTCGCTCATGGTGATGCCGTAGTGTTCCATCGCGGTGGGTTCGATCACCGCCTCCAGCAGTTCCTCCCGTTGTCCGCTGAGATTGGCCTCAAGCACTTCAGGCAGCGCTTCAAGTTCGTCTTTCAGGGCGCTGGCCAGCTCGAACAACACCCGTTCAGGTACATCTTCGCCAGCGAAGTTGATGGCGATCACTGCCTCATCTGCAGTGGTGAATTCATTCAGAAAGGGCTCTTCGGCGTCTTCCGGAAACTTCGCCTTGGCGCGATCGATGGCCTCCCGTACGGCGGTACGCGCCCGATCGATGGGATAGCTGACGTCGAACTCGATCATCATGCTCGCGCGCCCCTCAGAGGCGTAGGCGCGCATCTTTTCGATGCCTTCCACCGATCTGATCTCGGTCTCGAGTGGCAGCACGATCAGCCGCTCTGCATCTTCGGGTGAGATGCCCTCGTGAATCACCGTCACGTTGAACATGGCGACGCTGATGCTTGGATCCGACTCCACCGGAATCGACTGCAGTGCAAAAATTCCCGCCAGCGTCAGCAGCAGCGCAACTGCCATCGTCGTGCGATAGCGGTTAATCGCACCATCGATGAAAGTGTCGATGAACGTCATGTGCCACGCACCGCATCACCGGCCGCCGCATCTGTCGCGAGTGTGGAGACACTTGCAGGCAGGTCGTCAGACAAGTCATCGGGTACCGCAACACCACCGGCCGGCGCCACTTCTGGCGTTTCGTAGACCACCTCCACGGTTTCACCCGCGACCACCGTCTCCTGGCCAACCGTGATCACCGTTGCAACTTCCGGCAGGCCGGTCACCCAGACACCATCCGGATCGTTCTTGATCACCTGCACGGGCAGCATGCGCACGATATTGCCCCCATCGACAATGCGAACGCCTACACCACCGGCGTCGTCAAGCGCCAGCACCGCCGGCGAAATGCGATGCGCGAGGATCGTCCGATCCGGGATCCGCAGGTCGGCCGTCAGCCCGCTGCGAATGGCGCGATTTTCATTCGGCACGGTGATCTCGACCCGATAGGTGCGGGTTTGTTCGTCGGCCACCGAGGCCACAAACGAGACCGTCCCTTCGACGTGGTGCCCGTTGCCAAGCAGCGCATTGGCGACAGTGCCGATTTCCAGTTTGCCGATATCCTTTTCAGCCACCTTGCCGACGATCAGCATCGGGTCCGGCGCCACCAGCGTGACGCACAGCGCACCCGGCTGCAGGAACGCCCCGAGTTCCGCGTGACGCACCTCGACCACGCCGGGAAACGGGGCACGAATCGACGTGCGTTCAAGTTCGATCTGGCGCTGTTGCAGGCCGGCGGTGGCTGACGCCAACCGCGCCTTGGCCGTCATTTCCTGCATTTCAGACTGATAACCGCGGTCACGCAGCTTCAAGGTCCCCTCGTATTCGAGCCGCGCCTGGACAACTGCAGCCTCGCCTTCGGCCACCCAGGCCCTTCGATCTGCTGTTTCGAGCTGGCACAGGAGGGCTCCAGTATCAACCGTACTGCCCTGCTCGACCGGCGCTGCGGCGACCCGACCGGCCACCATCGCTGTCACATCGACCATTCGCTTGTTCAGGGTAATCGCTCGGACCACTACGTCTTCGGTCTGCATGGACGCCTGGATGATTCGCGCGCGAACTCGCGCCGGGGCATCCTCGCCCTTGGCTGCAAACGTTGAATTTTTCTGTGCCAGGCTCGGCGCGATTAGTGGCTCAGACTCGCCCAGGACACCGGTCAACAGCCAGCCAACAGCAACTACGACAATCGCCATTGCCCAGATATAGGTACTACGCACGACGACAACTCAAAGAATTTATGAAGATTAGCCAAAGGACAGGATAACGGGGTAGACCGCAGCTTGCGAGTCGGATGGCATTGACTGTCAGGACGCGGGGGCAGCGCTACGAGGCCGACCAACCACTTGAGGTATCCATCAACTTTGGATTCACTCAAGTCAGGGAGGGGGCGTCTATATCTTCTATCCCCTGCGCAAGAGTCAGGTGCCAACCGGGCTCACGGTCTTTCCCGCTACTGGCGAGACGAGCTTCATACTGCCGAGCCCAATCGCGCGCTTCGGACTTGGTACGGAAAGCCTGTTCGGCCAGCTTCCGGGAAACGTGCTGCTCGGGTTCGAAACAAACCCTGAGCGTCAGTGTGAAGTAGAGGACGATCGCGCGTTATGACCGAAGCCGCCACCGAAGCGGGTGAGGATAGCGGGCGTTCTCCTTGATTGCGCTGAGTATTGCTGCAGGTGATAGGGCAGTCGGTCCTTGAGGTGGAGCAGGAGAGGTCCGGGAGTGCCGGGATTTCACGCTGAGGTAATGGGAGTGGCCTCGCGGGTTTGTGGGCGACACGGGAGTGCGGGACCCAGGTGCGCCGGAATGGCTGTTGTCGAGGACCATTCAGCAAACGGCGAACAGATCGGAAAGGGCCTGGAGGGTCTCGTGGTGACAGGCGCCGCGGAGCACGCTGCTGGAGGCGGTCAAGGATCTTGCGGCCACCAGCGCGGTGGCGCTCGACAAGGTTTGCCTCACTGAACACAAAGGCGTGGACATGCCTCCCGGCGACCTGGTCGACCACGAAGGGGTGCTGACAATCTGTCCCAAAGCCCTCTTCGAAAAGCCGCCATGTTCATTCGGACCCTGCGGCCGGCACAAGGGCTATGAACCAGCAGTGATGTGCGAACTGCCCTGCGGAGGTCGCACCGGTGATTGGGCGGCTCAGCCTGGGGATCCCCGGAGCCAACACATTGTCATGCTGATCGTTGATCCATCTGCGTTCGGCGGCCTGGAACACTTCCAGCCCGAAGTGAAGGCGATGGTGGATTAACCTTGATTCGACAATAATCGGCAGTATTTCAGGCACACCTCCCATCGCAATGTCGGGCAGCGCTCTCCGCTACAGCGGTGGTCTCTTTGTAGGAGCGGTCTCTGACCGCGATTGTTGGGTTCATCAAA
>CAMDVY010000387.1 GCA_945878745.1 Klebsiella pneumoniae
GGCAGAGACTGACTATATGGGTTGTGACTTTGTCGATTATTTCTCGGTGGCACGTATCGACGGGCGATGGCAGATCACCAACAAGACTTACGCCCATACCGGTGGGCAACCCCCGCGAGGCTGAAGCAGAGGGCAGGTGCCCCAACGAACTGGCGGGGCCCCACCAGAAACGCTCGATCATGCTGACTGATTGACAGGTCGCATTTTTCGGGCGTACTCTCGAAGCAACCATCTACTAACCGGGGGAGAGGTAGGTGTACCCGCTTGTTATCGCACTGCTTTCATTGCTCTTTGCTGGCAAAACCGTCAGCGCTGACTCTTGTGCATCCATCGACGATCGGGCCGAGAGACTTGAGTGTTACGATCAACTGTTCCCACCGGACGCCAAGGCAGACACCGGGGTAGGGGCAGCGTCTGAACTGGACGAAGAAACGGTCTCGGCCCCCCGCACGACGTCGACGATTCCCGCGCCCGTTCAAGAACCTGCAGCGCAGTCTTCACCACCGCCAGAACAGGTTACAACCTCCACCGCAACCCAGGTTGAAAAGTCGACCCGTTCCGAAGCTGACCGTGGCTGGGGGATGGACAGCTTTTTCAATCGGCGTGATCCCGAAGTCATCGAATCCTCCATCGCGGCGTTACGCCGACGTGAAACCCAGAACATGATTTTCCTGCTCGCCAATGACCAGGTCTGGTTGCAGGACGTGCCGAGATCGATTGAGACTTTTCAAACCGGGGACAAGGTGACCATCAAATCGGGCACTCTCGGGGGATATTTCATGACTTCAGCGAATGGTGCGACGACAAGGGTTCGTCGAATCAAATAACTTTTTGGCCTTTGGGCGTTGCGGCAACGCGACTTCGAAAGAGAGTGCTGGACATGCCGTCCAGTTGGAGGAGAACCTAGAGGAGAGAGAGCTTTGAAAACTATTCGCTACGCACTTGCCGGTGCGTGCATGGCCATGTCATGGCCAGCAGTGTACGCGGCTGAAGAAGCGGACAAGACCATCGAAGAGGTGGTCGTGACCGGGTCGTTTCTTAAACGTTCCGCCGCAGACTCACCATCACCACTTTCGGTCGTGACATCGGCCGATATCGAAGACCTTGGCGCACCGGATGTTGCCGAGATTGTTGCCACGTTGCCCTGGCAGTCAGGCAGTCAAACGCGAGCAGCTACCTTCCAGGGCGAAGGCGCAGATGGACGCACGTCGATCAACCTGCGCAACCTTGGTCAGGGTTCAACCCTGCCTTTGGTCAATGGCAAACGTCAGGCCGCATCCTTTTACGGTCCCTCGGGCGACGCCTCAGTCAACATCAACGGCTTGCTTCCCAACATCGCAATCGAGCGTATCGAGATCGTCAAGGACGGTTCGTCGGCGTTGTATGGCTCCGATGCAATTGCAGGTGTTGTGAACTTCCTGACGAAGAAGGACTTCGAAGGGATGGACATGAACTACGAGTTCACGACAGACGAAGCCACCGGATGAAGGTAGCGTGCATCAGGCCGAAGTGATGTTCGGGGTGCAGGGCGACCGGGGGGGCATCGTTGCTTCTGCTTCTTTCATGGATCGAGGTGAGATCAACATTGCCGATCGCTATGACCGCTTCGGCGGCTCCAGTGCGTCATCTACCGGCCAGCCAGGGAGCTTCGTCCCCCGCGGTGGCCAGACCATTCGTTGGGCGGCACACGGACTCAATCCCGGTCAACCAGTCGCTGGCAACGCTTATCCACGAAATCCCCAAGGGACCTCGTTTGGACGAGGGGATGTGGACTGTCAACGGGCAGCTGACCTTGAAGAGGGTGGCCCGATTGGCCTGGTGTTTGGCAACAATGTCTGTGCTTACGATTTCGGCTCCTTTTTTGCCCTGCAGGCATCCGAGCAGTTGACCAAGTTCCACATCACCGGCCACTACGATGTGACCGACAACATCGAAGCCTACTTCGAGTTTGCTGCCAACGATTCAGAGTTCGATCGATTGAATTCGCTGAACCCCAATGCACCGTCCTTGCCGATTGCGGTAACCCATTTTGGCGCCATCGAAGATGCGTTCCGTCGTGGCATCGAACCGATATCGGTGAACAACGGCACGCGACTGATCGGTGGTACACGTTACACATCAAAAGCGGACCGACCGCTGGATACCTTTACCAAGAGCAACTATTCGGACCAGCGGCTCAATATTGGCGCGCTTTGGAATCTCGAACTCGGCGGTCGTGAATGGACTGTGGACATGTCACTGACCAAGTCGGAGAACGACTCGTCAATCACGCAAGTGCAGGACACGCAGTCATCGCAGATGCAGTTGGCCATCAATGGCCTGGGCGGACCGAGCTGCAATACCACCACGGGAACTCGCGGTGAAGGCAATCTTGCCTACGCGGCATCCGGTGGAAACTTCGGCGCCGGCCGGTGTTATTACTTCAATCCCTTTGGCAACAGCTTCTTTAACCGCGCCGGAGGACGTCAGGACAATCTGTCACTCGTTAACCCGGCAGAGTTGTACGAGTGGTTGGCAGGTCGCGCGAACAGCACCGGGATCTATTCGCAGTCCGTCGTGGACGTGGTTGCCAGCGGTGAACTATTCGAATTGAACGGCCGAACGGTCGGGCTCGCAGTGGGTTACCAGCGTCGTGCCGACGAGGGTGTCCTGGTGGTCGATTCTTCGCTGAAGTCAAACAACCTGGACTTTGCATTCGGGGCGAATGACTGGGACGGTGAACTGACGACCAATGCGCTGTTCGCAGAAATTGGCGTGCCGATCCTGGAAAACCTTGAGGTTAACGTGGCGGTTCGTTACGAGGACTTCAAGGAGCTCGGAACCGACACAGTTGATCCCAAACTCACGATCCTGTGGCAACCACTCGACTCGTTGTCTGTCAGAGCGTCGGCGGGTACTTCGTTCCGTGTGCCCTCCATGCAGCAGCTCTTTGGTTCATTGACGACGGTTGCCAACCAGACTGACGTGTTGGGCGACTCTGCATTCCGTGCGTCGATCACTAACGGTAATTCGGATTTGAGTCCCGAGTCGGTGGATGCTTACAACGTCGGATTCTCCTGGGCGCCAACCGAAGGCTTCCTTGAAGGATTTTCGTTGGATGTTGATTACTACCGCTACGACTACACCGACATCATCGCCCGTCAGGCGTCAGCAGCGATTCTGTTGGCTGACAACATTGCTCTGCGTGCGGCAATCGCGGGAGGCCAGACATTGGTACAAGCGGTAAATGCTGGTGTGGGTAATCGACGGCAGGTGGTTCGCAACGCGGATGGTCTGCTGCTTCGCATCCTTCCCGACTTCGAAAATGCGGAAAGTGCCGAGATCGACGGGATAGACATCACCACGTCCTACCGGTTCGATACAAACTACGGCATGTTCCGCGTGGGTGTGCAGGCGGCATGGGCGAAAACCTATGACGTCGAATCAGGTGGTCGGACATTCGACGCAGTAGGTCAGTACAACGAATTTGCGCCGGTTGCACGACCACTCCCGGAGTGGAAGGTCAACGGAACACTCAGCTGGAGCATGGATAGCCATCGGGCGTTCATGCTGGTGCAGTATGTGGATTCCGTCGACTACGGCGTTGATCTGCTGACCGATCCACGTGCTGGAGCGGCTCGCTTCTGGCGTGAAACGGTTCGTCTGGTGCATGGGAATGAGACCAGCGATGACTTCTTCACCCGTGACATCAAGAGCATGACGACAGTGGATCTGCAGTACACCTACAGCTTCGGGGAGAATTCATTTCTCTCGAGCAGCGAAGTGTCGCTCGGTGTGAAAAACGTGTTTGACGAAGAGCCACCGTGGGTTCCGGTCAACACCGCTTATGACGGCACGTTGCACGATATGCGTGGTCGCGTCTGGTTCATGCGCGTGAGTG
>CAMDVY010000388.1 GCA_945878745.1 Klebsiella pneumoniae
GTTTGGCACCGATGCCAATGCACCCGTCGACGCTGTCTATCACGCGAAACCAAAATGATCGAAGGGCCGGGACCTCGGCCCCGCTTATCCCCAGCCTGAAGTCGTCAGTCTTCCGACGCCACCAGGTGGTAAATTTGCTGGCCAAGCCAGTCTGGAAATTGATCGACCTCCTCCTGCGGCAGGCCGATCAACGCAGGTAACAAGGCACCGCCAACACCGCTGCCGATCGCCGCCGCTGCAATCAGGAATACCACTCGCCGGGCGTGTTCCTCCCGCTTCGGAGATGGCGGCAACCGCTCGGCAATGACGGGGATCAGTGCCTCGAAGTGATGCTGAAGCAAAGCCGCAGGGGCTTCTTCCGGTTCCAGTTCATTGCCGGCCAGACTCAGCCAGGCGAGCAACTTGGTGTGCCCACCCGTCGAGAGTGTATGAAACAGACTGTGCAGGACCTGGGGCGGTTCGAGTGATGGATTCTGTTGCAGCGAGGCGATGATGTCTTCCAGCAGTTGCGCCGTCATGTAGGTGACCAGTGCCCTGCGCATCCCCGCGGTACTGCCAAAGTGATGCAGAACCGTGGCGTGGCTCATCCCGCATGCCTTGGCCACGTCCACCACATTGAGACCATCGATCCCGAAAAGTCGCAGGCGATCCTGTGCTGCGGCGAGAATCTCGTTCCGCGCTTCATCCGGTGATCGCCGCTTTCTGATGTTCAAAATGTGATTTCCGTTATTGACACGATTGTTAGTATGGCTATCATGCCTCTATCTACACCATTGTTGATAGACAAATGAACACGATGACCTCCACCGCTATCCCGGCCACTGGTAACCCCTGGTCCCTGCATCCCCGCGCTGCCTGGAACGCGCTGCGAAAACTGCTGGCCGACCCGGAGCAGACCGAACATGTGTTCACCATCGTGCGCGCGCTGTCTGGAAAGACTGTGCTGCGTGGCTACAACCGATTTTCGGGGACATCCACCGGGCGCGCCATTCTGTCCGAAAAGCGCAATCTGATCGACATTCTGAGTAATCGCGACTACCTGCGTGCGCTCCCGTTCGACAGCCTGGGCGCCCATTACCTCAAGTTCGTCGAGAAGGAGAACCTGTCGGCTGATGGCTTGGTCGAGGCGAGCGACACGGATGAAAAATACGCGCAAAGCCAGATCACGCTGTATGCCGAACGACTGCGCGACATGCACGACCTGTGGCACGTGACCACGCAACATGGTCGGGACGTCAAGGGTGAAGTGTGCCTGCTCGCTTTCACTGTCGCCCAGACCAACAACCCTGGCCTGGCGCTGATCGCGTTCGCGGGCATGTTGAAGATCGGTCGCGAGAGCGGCGATTGGAGAATTGCCAAAGCCGCGTGGCAAGGATTCCGCAATGGGCGTCGCGCAGCCTGGCTGCCAGCAGCAGACTGGGAAAAGCTGCTGACAATGCCATTGGCTACCGTTCGCCAGACCCTTGGCGTGAATCCGCCGACGATTTATTCGGAACTCGTGACCGTTTCAGCTGCCGCTTGACAAGGTTGCGGATGGGGATCGCGGTCAGGAGACCGCTCCTACATCGGCACGAACGTCGGAGAGGATCGCGGTAAGGAGACCGCCCATACAATCGATTCATTCGACCTCTCGTAGGAGCGGACTCCTGACCGCGATTCTCATGGAAAAACGGCGGACTAGAGCTCCCGCACCAGGCGAATACCACGATCTTCGCTAGCGGTAGAGGCAGACAGCCTATGGCTTGAGTTGGCACTGTCCGCACCGGAATCCCAGGCGCCGCCGCGGTGCCCATGGGTCTCGCAGACTTCGTCTGCTGCCACATCTTCCGCAACAATTGCCCTCGACCCATACTCCGGCGAATCGCAATCGAGTACCCACTCGGACACGTTACCGTAGACGTCCTGCAACCCAAATGGATTGGCTTTGTAACGTCCGACCGGACCAGGCTTGACCTGGCCATCTGTACAACCGAGTACGGTCCATTCGCGATACACAGCCCGCACTGACTGGTCTGAGACATTACCGTGCTCGCAGAGCTTCTCGGGATCTGCTCCGAAGTAGAACGGCGTCGCTGTCCCGGCGCGGGCGACATACTCCCACTCTGCTTCGCTGGGTAGTCGATAGCTCGCACCAGTCTCTCGACTCAGCCAACGCGAATATGCCAGCGCATCAGTCCAGGTGACGTAGGCAATCGGATCGTCGGGCTTACTGCTGTCGACGCGCCGGTCCAGCTTGTACCCGGTGGACTGAACAAATTTCAGATAGTCCGCGACACGAACCTCCTGCACTGAAACCGCAAATGGCAGGAGCATGGTCACCTCGTGCTCCGGCCGTTCAATACTGGGACCATTTGCATTGCCCATTCGAAATTTGCCAGCTGGAATGATCACCATCTCAGGCGCCGTCCCACCGCTTTTCAATGCATCGCGCAGGCGACCGCCAGCCTGAACCCGCATGGCTTCCAATTGAAGCGAGAGGGTTGCGCCGGTTTCTTCCAGTTTAACTCGGCGCACGAGCGTGCGATGTCCCATGGCACGAGCCCGCACCTCGATGCTGCCGGTAGGCATTCGTGTTGGTCCGTTATAACGCTGCCCTCTTCCACCAGCAGCACCGACCCATACCTGAGCGTCTTTGGGAACTACATTGACACGAAGCTCGCCGTATCGCCTGTCCATCCCGACCTGATGAGTATTCTCGCCACCACTGATCATCAGGCGTTCTTCAACCGGACTGAACCCATCCCGGGAAACGCGAATCACATACTCGCCAACGGGCAACCTGACACCCGCTCGATACTTGATGTCGGAGTCGACGATCTCCACTCGTGCTCCTGCAGGTGCTCCCACGATGGTCAGACTGCCATGCGGATCCACGTTCAGATCCTGATTGACCTCAAGCGTTGCTCCGTCATTGAGCGTCACTTCCCTGGTAAATGCCTTCCGCTCTGGCAGACCCATGACAATCTGATGCACACCAGAGGCGATCTCAAAGCGCGTCGGTGTCACATTCGGCAATCGCTCTCCATTGACTTCAACCCACGCACCACGTGGATTGGAAACGAGCACCAGCGCGCCTTTGCCCGGCTGCATGATCGCGTGATGTTCAAGATGATCGCCAACCGCGACGCTGATCTGATGCTCATAGGGCGCAAAGTACGAATGTTCGACCAGAATCAGGTGCTTGCCGGTGCTCACCGATTCATTCCGGACGGGCGACCGCCCGACACGGCGACCATCGATCCATACCAGTCCGTCCGGCGGGTCGGACGTGACGGAAATGGTCGCGGTACCAAACCGCTGCCAGGCAATTGCGGCGCCGACCAGGGCTCCGATGCCGATCAGCCACCAGAGAGATGAACGCATGAGTTGTACTTCCTGCAGAGGGTTGCCAGTATGCCGACATGAATGAAAAACCTCCAAAACCATTGGACTACGGCTTCCACACCCGAGCCGTACACGCGGGTGCCCGCCCGGACCCGACAACAGGCGCGCGCGCCCTGCCCATCTATCAGACCACCAGCTTTGTCTTTGAGGACAGCGAGTCGGCCGCGGCTTATTTCAACCTGCAGGAGTATGGCAACACCTACTCACGCATCATGAATCCTACCGTCGCCGCATTCGAAGAACGCCTGGCGAATCTGGAAGACGGGGTAGGTTCTGTGGCGTTTGCCAGTGGCCTTGCAGCGCAGGCAGCCGTGTTCGTCACCTTGTTGGAGCCTGGTGATCACGTGGTTGCTTCCGCTGCGCTATATGGCGGGACGAGTACGCAGCTCAATCACCTGCTGCGCAAACTCTCGGTGGACCTGATCTTTGTCAATCCGGATGAACCGGGTGAATGGCGTGCAGCGCTGCGACCCAATACCAAGCTGCTGTTTGCCGA
>CAMDVY010000389.1 GCA_945878745.1 Klebsiella pneumoniae
GTCGAAAAAATCCTCGACAGCCAACATGAGATTGACAGTGTTGAGTGATGTCAAACCGGCATCGTAAAGATCGTCGGTGTCATCCAGAGAAGACACATCGACGGCGAGTTGGCCGCATTCAGCAAGCGTCTGCCGGATGCTCTCGACCAAATCGGCGCTGTTTTTTATGTTGAACTCCAAATCCTTGTTCCGTGCCGTGGTTTCTGTCCTTGCTCAGCGAAATACTATCGTTGACTCACGTTGTTGAATGCGATGACAGTCTCAGAGGGAGAGCCACCAGCACCAAAACCACCCGGTGCCTGAGCAAAATCGCGCAACACAGATGGTTCAAGCACTGCACCATGCCTGGTCAGAAACTGGTCCAGCGCCAGAACGCTGTTTCGGGTTAAGGACTTCGGATGCCCCATGACGTTAAAGATACTGTGACGTCGTTCTCTGGTTTTCTTGTAGCTGTGTTCAATCAGGTGCGCACGAGCGCCATCGATAGATGCAACGGTATCTTCCGTTCGAAACAGTTTACGGATGTAGTACTCGTTCGAGTTGCTCAGTGCGTGACCATCACCCAACGGTTTGTCCCCTGCCCGCTTCACCAGCTTTTTCCAGAGCGCTTCCCAGTAAAACAACGGCGATACACGATAAGCCGTTATCGGGATCTCAAGAAAACGACCTGCATCTTGTGCGCTGAGGGGATTGGTATCGAATCGCCAGCGATCAAGATCCGGGGCCATGGAGAAATCGAACTCTCGCCCTGGATTAACGCTCTTTCCGCGAGTGTAGACCGTGGAGTCTATGTGTATGCCGGCATTGGCCAACGGACCCGCAAGGGATTCAAACGGCTGCAGACACCATCCGCCAGCGCGAAAAGCCGTCGGTCGAATTCCCGTGATGGAGACGAGCAGTCCGGTGTATCGATCCAGTAATTCTGTTATCGCGTGACACGAAAAGCTCTGTAATCGATAACGAGTGGTGTCGATTTCCCACCTGCCGTTGGTCCAATGCGTATCCTCCCAGTGAGGATGAACATGCAGTTGTACGTCATGACCTCGACTCACCAGCTGCTGGAGTTGAGTCGATATCCGCTCCAGCTGAAACTTGTGCAGTTTTTCGAGGCTGCGAGAAAGCCGATCCAGATAACCTGCATCGACAAACAAAGTCACCAGGAAGCCGTGTCGCTCCAGTTCATGTGTCAGAACCCGGGTTGGGTAGATCAGGCACCCATCGGGAGAACCCGTATTCGTGCCAAAAAACAGTTCGTAATCGAGCGTCAGAAGAAACTTCACCTTAGTGCTCGAGCAAGGCCGAGAGTCGCTGCTTGTAACTGAGGGCTCCACACCCAAGCGCTTCGACGTGTGCGACGTTGAATCGCAACGGTAAAAACACCCGACGAATGGTCAGCAGATCACAACCGATCGCGTTCAGACCGGGATCGACAGAGAAGGCGGCTTCGTACCCTGCATCTGCAACCGCTTCACGAGAGAGATCATCCCAGTCACCATTCGGATAGCAGAACGTCTGGCACGGCTGTCCCGTTATGGCTTCCAGTTCAAGCTTCGACTGACTCAGCTGATAGGCGCGGGCATCGCGATCGAGTTTGTCGACTCGCATGTGGTCAATGGTGTGACTGCCGACATCAATGACACCACGCGCTACCGCGTTTCTCAAATTTTCGCTGGAAATCGTTGCGGAGACCGGGTCACTCGCCTGGAAGCTGGCCAGTGCCTTTCCCGAGTAAGCCTCCAGCGCCTCGCACGTTTCAGTGAAGAAGTCATGAAAGCGTTGATCATGCCAACCCCGGCGTTTGGCGTATCGCCGCAGAGACTGATACTGACTGTTCATGCCACAGCGGTCTCCAGGCTCGAAGGTGAACGTCCTGCCATCAACTTTCAGCGTCCACTGACGATCGATCTGTTGAATTGCGTAATCGAATCGGTCGAACCAGAATGTTCTGGCGTTGTTCAAATAGCCCGTGGTGATGAATAGCAGCGGGCGAATACGGCGTGCTTCAAGAACCGGCAAGGCCAGATCCAGGTTGTTTCGATAGCCATCATCGAAGGTCAACATCACCGGATTGTCGATGCAAACATCACCACGGAGGTGCGCTACGGCGCCGGCCACGTCCACCCAGTTATGGTGTCTGGAAATCGCATCCAGCTGATCGGTGAAAGTCTGTACGTCTACCTGTTGCCGCAGTGGCTCCCACAACAACTCACTCCGGATCGGCGCCACCCCGTGAACCGTCAGTACCGTCAGCGATGATCGTTGCGCCCGGCGAACGACGTTGAAAAACCCGAGCTGACGCATCACCTCAAGAGTGGTCATCTCTTCACCCGGTGTTTAGGCTCGGGCAGCCCCTGCCCCTTGAGCCCGGTTCGTTCCTGACAATCTTTTCTGACAGGTCTATTCAGACGATCAACGTTCCCTGGGAATGCCGTGTCATTGGTCGACGATTCGATTCGACTACCGTCTTCAATGTATTTTCGATGCCAGTATTCCAGCGATAGCACGCTCCAGAGCTGCATCGAGTAGTCGTGTCGTCCGCGAAGATGATCCTGCACCAATCGGTCAACTTTGTCGGGATCAAGCAGTCCGGTAGCTGCAACTTGACGAGGATCCAGAATCTTGGTCATCCACTGGCGCAATGCCGACTTGAACCAGAGCCCTACAGGCGCATCAAATCCGGTTTTGGGCCGATCTACAATCGAAGCTGGGAGATATCGTCTGGCAACGTCCTTGAGAATGCGTTTGGTTCTGCCGTTATGTACCCGATAGTGCGCCGGAAGTCCTGCAGCGAACTCGGCGACTCGGTAGTCACAAAGCGGCGAACGCACTTCCAGGCTATTCGCCATGCTCATCCGATCCATATAGGTGAGCTGGAACTCTGGCAGATAGGCTGCAGTGTCGACGTCAAGCACTCGACCATGGAAGTCCCCGCCCTTTCCCAGACAGTCGACAACGTACTGATCTGCTACATATTCGGGGTCAACACCCAGTACGAGCCCGGACCCAACCTCTGGTGCAAACTGCATCAGCCACTGGCGGTATCCTTCAATCTGGGTCTTGCCCAGTGCTCGTCCAAATCGCTTGGCACGCCGAATGAATCGACTGCCATCCGTCGAGTCGCTGAATCGACCTAGCAGGCTTTGTCCAAAGCTCGCCAGCGGACCCGGCACTCTGGATGCCATCGCCAACATACCCAGTTTGCCGTGGCGAGGATAACCATGGAACAGCTCATCGCCTCCAGTACCCCCCATAGCAACCTTGACGTCCTTGACCACTTCGGCACATAGAAGATGAACCAGCATCGAGGTGGGTTCGCCATTGGGTTCATCATAGTGATCGAGAATTCGAGGAACCAGATCAACAGCCTGTTGCGCGGTAACCACGAAGTTCTTGTGCTCGGTGCCGAGATGAGCCGCTACTTGCTCCGCGTATCCTAGTTCACTGAAACCACTTGCTGATGCATCAAAGCCGATCGAATAGGTGCGAACCCGGGTGCCGCCCTGTTGCATCAAGGCGCTGATCAGCGAAGAGTCGACCCCGCCCGACAAGAAGGCGGCGACTTCAACGTCGCTCTTGAGGCAGTACCGGATCGCTTCCTTGAGTTCAGCGTCAAGCTGATCCACGGCGTCATCATAGTCTGCCTCGATGCTCTGTCGTGGGAGCAAAGACCAGTAACGGCGCAGAAGCAGTTGACCGCCTTCATAGATTGCCACTTCACCCGGGCACAGCTTGCGAATACCCATGAATGCCGTAGCAGGCGCCGGGATGTAGCCCAACGCAAGAAATGTTGCAGCACTCTCCCGGTCAACGGAACGATTCCCGGGAGCAGTCAAAAGGCATTTGATCTCTGAGGCAAACGTCACTCCGGAGTTGCTC
>CAMDVY010000390.1 GCA_945878745.1 Klebsiella pneumoniae
TCCTATCCGCATTGCGCCTCCTTTTTGGACTTTTAGAAACTGCTTTAAACGCGGCTAATCCTCGAGCTGCGTGGTCTTACCATCTTTTTTCTGAATCGTTAGATGTGAAAATTCATATCCTTCGGCAGCGCCATGCCAATGTCGCTCTCCCGCAGGAAACATTATTACGTCACCTACTGTAACTTCGCGCTCCTCATGGTCCGTTGCCACCACTCCGCGCCCCTTGGTAACGATAAGAACCTGATCACCGGTATGGCTATGAAATTTGTTACGCACCCCCTTTCCGAAATTCATCATATTCATGCGCAAGTCTTTGCTTTCGGTCACGATGCGCTGGTGCGAAACATCATTCGAGGTAAAAAATTTTGAGCCATTCGGCTCATCGGTCACCTTATCAATCGTCACTATATTCAATGGCCTCCCCTTTTAATTTGGCACTGCTTTGCTACGATTGGGATTCGGTTCATGTTACGTCAGCGCGCGCGATGTGAGTTCATCGCCGTATTGCTGACAAGCCCATTCCCTATTAACAATATCGTCACGCAAGTCTGTCGCAAGAGCATCGACGGAGCGTTCACTAGGCAACCCAAAACCTCCACCACCAGGCGTTTCGATACGAACGGATTCACCAGCTTTTAAGACCAGGTGAGATACCCTTGATGTCAAAATCTCTTCGTCGGCGCGGCCCGGATTTCTAACGATCCGGCCAAGCGCTCCAGCAGAACCACCTTCGATACCAGCAGCTCCCCGCTTATGACTGTCAGAACGCGCAGAAAAAATCGTGCCATCGTACAAAGCCCTTACTTGCCTTGCTATGCCCAAGCCGCCGCGCCAAAGACCGGCACCACCGGGATTGATAGCCAACCCGTATTCTTCGACGAGCAGCGGAAACTCATTTTCCAATACTTCAGTCGGCAAATTCGCGCTATTGGTGGTGTGGACATGGACGGCATCCATGCCATCACCGTCCCACCGTGCACCGCTGCCACCGCCCATAGATTCGCCACCCACATAAATCTTTCCGTCACTGGGTCTGCGACCTGAAAATGAAATCGACGTCAAAGTATCATTGCCAGACGCAATGACTGCGTCACGTGCGAGCAACCCGCGAAATGCGCCAAATATCGCGCCAGCAAGCCTCTGACACGTAATGGTCCGAGCACCACATGCTGCTGGGGAACGCGGATTGGCAATAGACCCCTCTGGCGCACGGATAATCAGGGCACGCGTCATCCCACTGTTTGCCATCAATTCGTTGTCCAGCAGCGCCTTGACGCAGTAATAGACCGTTGCACGGAGTGCACTGTGCGCAACGTTAAGACCGCCACGCGCCTCCTGCGCCGTCCCCTCAAAATCCACCACCAGCTTTTTGTTCTCAACATAGACGGTTGCAACCAGAGGAACCTCGTCACCGTCACCGCCGCCATCGTCATCCAAGTAAGTCGTAAACGCCCTGCGCTCAATGGGCAATTGAGCTATTGCTTGAGTCATTCGGCGTTCAGTGTAATCAAGCACGTCATCAATCGCCTTTTCGAATCGTTCTATGCCCATGCGTCGGATCAGGTTTGTTGTGTTAGCAATCCCTTTTTCGTTGGTGGCAATTTGCACGCGCAGGTCAAGCATTCGCTCATCTGGAAGACGCGAGTTCAGCGCGATCATATTGATCAAATCCTCATCTACTACTCCGTCACGAACGATGCGCATAATGGGAAGGCGCAAGCCTTCCTCAAACATCGACTTGGCTTTGGCCGATGAGGACCCGGGGATCGCGCCACCGACATCGGAGTGATGTCCTATATTGGCCGCGAATCCAACCAAGCTACTGTCCAGATAAATCGGCGTTACGATCGATATATCGGGAAGATGAGTGCCACCGGCGGCATAGGGGTCATTACAAATATAGGCGTCGCCCACGCAGATTCCGCTCAGCGTATATCGTTCGATGACTGCTTCTACCGAACCCAGAAGGGATCCCAGCTGGATTGGTATATGGGTACCTTGCGCGATCAGACGACCATGTCGATCGAACAAACCCACTGAAAAATCCCTGCGTTCCTTAATCTGAGGCGAGAAAGACGATCGCATCATGCTAATGGCCATCGTCTCGGTGATCGACAGCAAACGATTGGTAAAAACCTCCATGGCAATCGCATCAAAGCGACCTCTGGCAGGCACGAGGGGCGCCGTTTCCATAGCCTTTTCTTTCACTTCAGGCTTCATAACGCTTCGATCATTAGATTGCCACCCTGATCCACCGTTGCCCTGTAATTTGGCAGCACCACTGTCGTCGCACTCATCTCCTCAACGATCGCAGGCCCTTCGAACACACAAGCGGCTGGCAGCACCTCCCGCCGATAGACGCGCGCTTCCAGCCAGCCGTGCCTAGGCCCAAAATAAACATTTCGCCTCCCCAAAATGGCGGATTCAACATCGCGCGCCCCCCTGCTTGGAGCCGCCATCTGCCGTTCGATGCGGCCAATCGCCTGCACCCGACAATTGACAATCTCCACGGGCATATGCGGATTGTCGTGACCATATTCGGCATGGTGTGCCTGATGGAAGGAAGTCAGAAATTGACTGCCATTGGGCAACGCTGTGGAATCCAAATAGACCCTGATATCGTGGCTTTGGCCCCGATATCGCGCATCAATTGCCAACTGGAACTCGCGACGTTCTTTGGGCACTTTTTCCTGATCCAGCCATGCATCCCCTTCTCCGACCATGGCTTCCATGACATCAATCGTCGAATCCCAAGTGTTCGAATCTACTCGTGTAAGTCGTGTGCGGACAAAATCGCGACTGATGTCGGACAGCAAAATGCCTCGAGCACAAAAAGTCCCAGGCTCTCGCGGGACAAGAATGCGTTTTATCCCGCACTCTTCGGCAACCTCCGCCGCATGCAATGGGCCAGCTCCGCCAAAAGCAAACAGCACGAAGTCAGCGGGATCGTGACCGTGTTCTGTCGATACCGCTCGTATAGCTCGGCTCATGTTCGCTGTGGCAATGCTCAAAATCCCATAGGCGGCTGCCTCGAGTGGAATACCCAGCGGATCTGCGATGAGCTTTTCAATTGCCCTAGCAGCACTCACACTGTCTACCGACATGCGTCCTTCAAGAAGGGTGGTCGGATTGAGTCTTCCTAACACAAGGTTTGCATCGGTCAGCGTAGGCTCGATTCCCCCTCGTCCGTATGAAATCGGGCCCGGAACTGCACCTGCGCTTTGCGGGCCCACTTTCAAGGCGCCCAGTTTGTCGACGGCCGCGATACTTCCGCCACCAGCTCCAATGACGTGAATATCCATCATCGGCATCTTTACTGGGTATCCAGAAACCATTCGGTTTGAAGTGAACCGTGGACGTCCTTCAGTAATTAAAGACACATCGGTACTCGTTCCTCCGACATCGAAAGTAATGATATTCTCAATTCCGGCCTGAGTGCCGATGGCAACGGAACCAACCACCCCAGCAGCAGGTCCGGAAAGGCATGTAACTACCGGCAGGCGCTCGACAGTACTGACCGGCAGCAACCCACCGTTCGAGTGAAATGTTAGGGGCTCCGCTGCAATGCCAGTTTCTACAATTCGCGCCTTCAATCGTTTGAGATACCTTTGCATCTGGGGACCAACATATGCGTTCAGAACAGTAGTAGAGGTCCGCTCGAACTCACGGAACTCGGGCAGAACTTCCGAGGAAACGCTTACGTAAATATGAGGAGCGACACGAGCCACGATGTCCCGCACACGCGCTTCATGCTCACCATTTCGATAGGAGTGCAGAAATGCAATAGCGATCGACTCGACTCCGGATGCTTCCAGCTCACGAACGACGGTCGCAACTTCAGAATCGTCTAGGGATTTCAGCACGGCACCAGTTGAA
>CAMDVY010000391.1 GCA_945878745.1 Klebsiella pneumoniae
AGCGACTGAAGCACCGGCGATCTGACCGGTTTCTCGCCGGCGTGAGAACGCCTTGGTCACGGCGATGGTTGCAACGTCGTAGTCAGACTCCGCCGCCACGAAGTCACGGCGCAGAGAGATGGTGACGTCGGCACTGGATCGACAGGCAGGCGTACCGTTGAATGCAGCTTTGACATAGTTGCCACGTGTGTGTCGACGAGGATCGACAAACACATGCGTGCAGTGTTCCGCCACTTCCGCGATATCGTTGGCTGTCTGTACGTAGAAACCCTGGACCATGAAAGGCGAATTCAGCCAGGGGCGGTCCAGATAGGCGATGTACATTCCCGGCTCAAGTTGATGGACCGGCACTTCCAGATATTTTTCGACATCGGCTGGAACGAACATGGCTTTCATTATGTGACCACCGCGGCCTGTCGAGTTCCAGGTGGCGCATTTCTGTGCCAAACAGATGTGTTGATGACCAGACTGTCGCGCATGGTCGGTCAGGCGGCCTTGGGACGCTGCTGATCCCTCAGCAGGGACTCCAGCTTTTCGGTGATGACGTTTGTCATGGAGCAGCGATCCAGGTCACTCAGATGAGTCAGACCAGGCAGGCAGATTCTATGCAAGTGCATCACTGGCCAGGATTGTTCGAACTCGCGCAGGTCGCCCTTGGTCAGCACGGGGAGAAAGGGGTCGTTGGCACTGCGTGCTGCCATGATTGCCCTGATGCCACTGACGAATGGGATCTGCCGACTCCCGAGAGTGCGCTGTGCCGTCACGTTGGCCAGATGCAGCCCAGTGCGGTTGATCAGTTCTCCGGGAACGATATACAGACCGGTTGGCTTCACCCAGTCGGTGACGATGCGAGTAAAGGTGTCGTAGTAGGCATTCTTGTCGGGCAGGATGACCAGCTTGGCATCCACTTCTTCCGGAAAGAGGATTTCGTAGGTTGCGTATAACAATTCAACGGTTGGCGAATACACACAGAATGTCGTCTGGAATTGAGTGACGAATTCGGTCGCACGCGAAAGCTGGGCGAACTGGTCAAGATCCCAAGCCAGGTCCGGGTTCTGGTAGCGAGCGTGTTGCACGATAGACTCCTGATGTGCCGCTCGATTGTAGAGATGCCGGTACAGACAATCTGAGGATCAGTTGTCGTTTTGTAAAATGCCCCTCCAGCAGCGGGTTACCTCGGTGCACGCGATTGTCAACGAGGTGCAAACCTGGGGGTGGATAGCGGAGTCGTTCAGTCCTTGTAGATGCGATTCAGCCACGTCGCGATGTCCGTTATTTCCTGCGGACACACCTGGTGACCCATGCCGTACTCGTGCCACTCGACCTGAAAGTTCAATTTTCGCAGGGCTTCGCGCCCAGTGATGGCTCGCGTGATCGGGATCATGGGATCAGCGATGCCATGTGCCATGAAAATCGGCGTGTCGATGTTGGCCAGGCTGACCGCATCAACCACACGTTCGTGGTTATGGATGTAGGTGGACAAGCCCATGATGCCGGCCAGGCGGCGTTCGCAGCGCACGCCGAGATAGGTAGCGATCACCCCGCCCTGGGAGAAACCAGCGAGCGTAATACGTCGCGCAGGCATGCCCGCCGCGATTTCCTCGTCGATGATTCGTTCGATCGCTTCGGCAGACTCACCGATATCGCGTTCGCCCACGGTCGGATTCGAAAGGTCGATGTCATACCAGGCGCGCATCTCCATGCCGCCGTTGATGGTCACCGGCCGCACTGGCGCGTTGGGAAATACGAAGCGCAGCGGCTTGAGCAGCTCGAGCATCGGCACGACCGGCTCGAAGTCGCGTGCATCCGCGCCCAGTCCGTGCATCCAGATCACAGTACCTGCGGGATCGTTACCGGTAGTGACTACCAACGTTTCCAGTTTTTCCATGATCTTGGTCGGGTCCTTTAGAGGTGGCAGATCGAGGTCATTATTGATGCGAAAGTTAACGGAGATACAGAGCGGTGCGCAAATTGAACACCTGTGGTCGTTTCGCCGGCGCCTGCGAATCACCATAATGCTGCCATGGATGATGGACTTGATCGAGAAACGTCGAAAGACGTTCGCAAACTTACCCCCGCGCTCGCCTTCTTACGCCCCTATCGCGGCCGTGTTGTGATCGCCAGTATTGCGCTGATGGCTACGGCGGGCGTAACGCTGTCTATCGGCCAGGGCTTGAGGTTGGTGGTAGATCAGGGGTTCGAGGCGACTTCACAATCGAGTCTTGCCAGCAGTCTTTTGGTATTGGGCGCGATGGTGGTGCTGCTCACTGCCGGTACCTTCGTCCGGTTTTACTTCGTATCGTGGATCGGCGAACGGGTCAGCGCCGATATCAGACAAGCGGTGTTTCGCCACCTCGTCCATCTGCACCCGGGTTTTTTTGATACCAATCGGCCGACCGAGATCCAGTCGCGGATCACCACCGACACTACCCTGCTGCAGACTGTCATTGGCTCATCGGTATCCATCGCACTGCGCAACGCACTGATGTTTGTGGGTGGTCTGGCCCTGCTCTTTGTGACCAACGTCAAACTTTCGCTCATTGTCATCGCCTGTGTTCCGGTCGTCGTGGCACCCATCGTGTTGTTCGGCCGACGGGTTCGTCAGTTGTCGCGATCAAGCCAGGATCGTCTCGCCGATGTAGGCAGCCAGGCGGGAGAATCGCTCCGCCATATCAAGGTGGTGCAGTCGTTCAATCACGAGACGGCTGACACCCAGGCGTTTGATGGGCGTGTCGATCTGGCGTTTGAAGTTGCGGTGCGGCGGATTCGCCAACGAGCGTGGTTGATCACGCTGGTCATGCTGCTGGTCATGGCGGCGATTGGCGTGATGGTCTGGATAGGCGGGGCCGATGTGAAAGCTGGAGAAATCACCTCTGGAGAACTCGTTGCTTTCATCTTCTACGCATTCATCGTTGCCGGGTCGGTAGGCGCGATCACCGAGGTCTACAGCGACCTGCAACGAGCGGCGGGCGCAACCGAAAGACTGGTCGAGCTGCTCGAGGCGAAGAGCATTCTGCTCGAGACACCATCACCCGTTGGTCTGGCGCCAGGACCGCTCCAGTTGCAGGTGCAAAACGTGGATTTTCGTTATCCAACACGCCCCGAAGCCGAGGTGCTGTCGGGGGTGAGTTTTGCGGTTGCACCCGGTGAGATGGTGGCCGTCGTAGGTCCGTCAGGGGCAGGCAAGAGTACGTTGTTCGACTTGTTACAGCGCTTTCATGATCCGCAGGACGGCAGCATCTTCCTGAACGATGTTGACCTCCGGGATCTGTCGCTTGCCGAGGTTCGTTCGAGCATGGCTTACGTACCGCAGGAGGCAGTGCTGTTTTCCGGAACGATTGGCGACAATATTCGTTACGGGCGCATCAATGCCAGCGAAGCTGATGTCTGGGAGGCCCTGAAACTTGCCAATGCGGAGGGGTTCGTCCGGGCCTTGCCCCAAGGATTGGAGACGGTGCTGGGAGAGAGTGGAGTCGGTCTGTCAGGCGGCCAGAAACAGCGGCTGGCCATTGCCCGTGCCTTGCTGACGAAGCCGCGCATCCTGCTCCTGGATGAAGCGACCAGTGCGCTGGATGCGGATAGTGAACAGGCGATCCGGGAGTCCATAGAACGGCTGAAAGGCCGGTGCAGCATGCTGGTAATCGCACATCGCCTGTCGACTGTTCGTCAGGCTGATCGCATTATGGTGCTGGAAGCAGGACGTCTGGTGGCGGCTGGCAACCACGGCCAGCTTTTACAATCAAGTGAGCTGTACGCCCGTTTTTCGGGCATTCAGTTTGCCGATTCCCGGGCTGAACAGGACCGACCTGCTGATGTGGCGATCGCTCTAGGTGCCTGACCGGACCATTCAGCGGCGTTGAATTTTTGTGTCGCCG
>CAMDVY010000392.1 GCA_945878745.1 Klebsiella pneumoniae
TTGCTCACGTTGATGCTCAGTATCAAGAGACCGTGATCGCACGCACCGCTCGAGACTATGTCTGGATCATGGCACGAACCCCGACAATGTCTGGTAGCGACTATTGCCGTCTCCTGGCTTTTGTTGAAGAACTGGGCTATGACATAACCAGCATTCGCCAGGTACCACAGGTGAACGGGAATCCCTCGATGACTTGCCCGGCTGCGGGAGGCTCCTGATGAATAATCGCTCCCTCCAGATTGCTGGCATGGTCCTTTTCCTCGGCGTGGTGCCTGCTGTCATGGCGATCGAAAAACTCGACTACACCGTTGAAACAAGTGTTGGTGAAGTCGAGATTCGAAACTATCCCGCACACACACTGGCGACGATGGCCGTCGCCGAAGACTTCGAGACTGCCGGGAATACCGGTTTTCGTCCGTTGTTCACTTTCATCACCGGGCGCAACAACAGTGGCACGGACATCGCGATGACCGCCCCTGTCCTCCAGGCTCCCGCCGAAGAAGGTTGGCGGGTCTCGTTTGTGATGCCCAGTGAATACGACCGGAATTCACTACCGGTGCCAAGCGACGCAAGGATCAGGATCGTCAGGGTGCCCAGCGAGCGACTCGCGGCGATCAGGTATTCAGGAAACTGGAGTCGCGATCGTTTCAAGATGTTTGAGACGCGATTGACGGAGGCCTTGGCGGAGTCGGACTGGCAAGTCTGCGGGCCAGCGCGCTGGGCCCGATACGATCCACCGTTCATGCCGGCGTTCATGCGCCACAACGAGGTACTTGTGCCTGTAGGCACGAAGTGTGAGTGATCGTCTCGTGACACGAACCAACACGTATCGACACATGCCTGTCCCGCTCAGGTTCGCTCATGAATGAACAGTTCGTCATCCTGCTCGTCGAGGATCACCTCCCGCTGGCTGAGACAATCGGTGCTTATCTGCAAGAAACGGGATTCTCAGTGGACTTTGCAGCTAATGGTCTTACCGCAGTGCACCTCACCTCGACCAACCGCTATGACGCCATCGTGCTGGACATTGGCCTGCCCGGCTTGAACGGTCTGGAAGTTTGCCGAAAGATTCGTCTGGAGCAGCATTCGGCCACGCCGATCATCATGCTCACGGCACGCGATCAACTCGACGACAAACTCGCAGGCTTCGACGTCGGTGCCGATGACTATCTGGTCAAACCGTTTGCCATGCCGGAACTCGAGGCCCGTCTGTTGGCCATCATCCGCCGCCGGCGCAGCGGCGCGTTCCAGGATCACTACGAAATAGGCGATTTGATTCTGGATGCTGCCACCTTCACCGTCACTCGCGCGGGGCGGACCATCCGTCTGTCTGGCAAACAGTTCGATCTGCTTCACCTGCTGATGCGGGAATCGCCGAAGCTGGTCACTCGCGAAACTGTCGAGCGTTCGTTGTGGGGGGACGAAGTGCCCGACAGTGATGCGTTGAGGTCCCACTTCTACAACCTGCGCAAGCTCGTCGACAGAGATTTCGACTACGAACTGATTGAAACCATTCCAGGCAAGGGTTTTCGGCTGGTCGCCCCGGGTTGATTCAGGGGTTTGAAGCGCAGGGTAATCGTCGTTCCTGTTCCCGGTTTACTCTCGATGTCTATTCCCCAGTGCAACCGACGCGCTATACGTTGCACGATTGCCAGCCCCAGCCCATGACCTGACGCCAGATCCCTCGCTGCAGCTCCGCCACGAAAAAACGGTTCGAAGGCACGACGCACTTCTTCTGGATTCATGCCGACCCCGCTATCACGTACCGCCAGGAAGTCAGCCCCTACCACCACGGAAATGGTGCCATTGCGGGTGTAATTGAGGGAATTCGTCAACAGGTTCGAAAACGCGATGCCCACAAGGCGATCCGGGGCATCGATGCGAACCTGGGCCAGCGGTTCCAGACGCACGGTGTTACCCGTCTCCAGGGCCCGATCGTGCAGCAACTCGATCTGCTCGAGTATCAGCCCGTTCACATCTGCACCACCCGACTGGACAGGTATGTCATCCTCTCGAGCCAGGAGCAACAGGCTTTCCGTGAGGGCCTGCATGTGCATGACTGCGCGTCGCATGCGTAACAGACAAGCCCGCTCCCGCTCCGGGCGATCACCGATGCGATCCAGCAGGTCCAGTGACGCACCAAGGACAGCCAGCGGTGTCCTCAATTCATGGCTGGCATCTCTGGCAAAGTCGCGCTCACGCTTGGCAAACGCCTCCAGCCGCTGGGCAAATCGGTCCAGTGCGTCGATCATCGTCGCGGTTTCAACATCGGCATCGCTGCGAAGATCATCGAGGCTGAGCTGTCCATCGACATGCAGCAAAGGTTTGTAGGCTTCAAGCCGTCTCGAGAGACGGATCAGCGGCGAAACCACCTGCTGCGACAGTCGATAGCTGAAAAAAGACATGCCGTAGATCAACAGAAGGACCAGCGCCCCGGGGATGATGCCGAAATACAACGTCAGCCGGGACACCTGTTCTTGTCGAAAGATTAGATACAGACGCCCCGCAGGTCCGTCAGAGACATGCAGCAAAGACTCCTTGTCTTCGAACAGCACCCGCCCGAACCCTGGCTGCTTGTCACGCAGCACCTGTGGCAGCGAAGCAATCTCGTTGTGGCCCGCCATGTAGCCGACCATGTTGTCGGTATCCGGCAGGGTAACGTCGGTGGACGTGGCATATCGACTCCAGTAGTACTCCGCCTCGCCTTCGAGTGCTTCCCGCGACAGGACATCCGTAACAATGAAGGCGATTGCAAACACACCGGCGACAATCGTCAGACTGATGACCGCGATCTGGATTGCAAACAGCCGCCCCAACCGGGCAGAGATGCCGGTACGATCTACTCGGGCATTGATCGTCGTTTCATCCGGTAATGTGCGATCAACCATTCCTTGCCCCCTCGAAAGCCAAACAATTCCTCGCAGGCCATGAAGAAAAACCGCCATCTCTGCAGCCAGCGATCGACGTCGGGTCCATAGGTAGACACGAGGGCGGCTCGTGCGCGTTCATGATTCGCATCGAGTTGATTCAACCAGGCTCGCGCGGTCCGCTGATAGTGTGTGCCTGGAATACTCCACTGTTGCTCGATTTCCAGATGATCGTTGAAATGGCGAAGGGTATCGATGGCAGGCATCAGTCCGCCAGTGAAAAAGTATTGGCCCATCCAGTTGTCATCGCCTTCCGTCGTATAGGGATACGCCGTCTCACGATGACAGAAAATATGCACGAACAGACAACCGTCAGGCTTCAGCCAGCGCGCGACACGTCGCAGCAGGAGACTGTAGTTGCGCATGTGCTCAAACATCTCGATGGATACCACACGATCAAAGTGTGCCGGGTCGAACTCAAGATCGTTGACATCCCTGGTCAGGACCTCAACGTTCCGCAAACCACGTAACAATGCGGTTGTTTCGATGAACTGGCGTTGCGTGGCGGAGTTCGATACGGCCGTGAACCGTGACCGCGGAAACTTTTCGGCTGCCCACAGGGTGAATGATCCCCAGCCACAACCGAGATCCAGCACCTGCTGGCCGTCAACGAGTTCGGCACGGACCGCATACAGCGCGAGCATGGCTGCTTCGGCCTCGTTCAGGGACGTATCCTCGTGTTCGAACAGACAGGCGCTGTACTTCATGCGGGCGCCGAGGACGAGTTCGAAGAACCCGGTCGGCACTTCATAATGCTGCTCATTGGCTACGTGTGTCTCAAGCGCCAGTTCGCTCCGTCCGAGTTCAAGCATCAATGCGTTGACGCGTGCCAAACGGGCAGGCTCGCCACCTCGATATTCGTCTGCAATCCGGCCACGTACCAGGCGACGTATGCCGATACGTACCAGGAAGTCAGGAACGAGGCCGCGTTC
>CAMDVY010000393.1 GCA_945878745.1 Klebsiella pneumoniae
AGCCACCGTCGCAGTCGCTGAAGACAAGAAGCCGTCAGCTGGTCTGGTCGGACGACTGGTCGTCCCCGAAGGTCTCGGCGCAGACTTGGTTGCGGATTCACTGTTGCGGCTGAACTGGGTAACAATCCGGCGGACACTCACGGTCTGCCGATCCTGCTGGATGCGGTGCAGAAGAACCTGGGCCGGTTACCGGAACAAGTCCTGGCTGACACAGGCTTCCGCGCCGAAGCGGTGTTCGAAGTGGTGAGCCAAAAACCTTGTGAGGTGTTAGTTGCATTGGGCCGGGAAGGTCGAGAGCAGGCCGAGGTAGATCCTGACCGATACCCTTATACCGCGGTGATAGCTGCGCGCATGCAGACGGAGTCCGCGCAGCAAGCCTATCGGCAACGCAAGACGATTGTTGAAGCACCGAGCGGCTGGATCAAGGCGGCGCTCGGCTTCTGTCTGGAGTTCAAGTTCGATAGCGTCAGTTTCGTGCATGGACGGATTGTCGATGCTTATGAGGGCAAATGCCGCGCGCGGCATCACAGAGAGAGTACCGGACCAGTTTGGCGCATAATATATATGATGTAAAATTATGGATATTCGTCGAAATTAGCTTAAGTCGCGCCTAGTACGATCTCTCGACATCAAACCCCGTGTGGCGCGCACTGAGATTTACCCGGAGAATGATCGACTGTCCCGACTTCGTGATTGACGTCGGGTCGGGACGTTCCTTCTGCTTTCAACAGGTTCATTGATGCCGCATATTCGCGTGCTGCGCCACTACATCCACACGCCGTTTCTGTACATGGCTGCTGCTGAGGTTTTGATACTGACGCTCTGTGGATATCTTGGTTTTGTCAGCCGCTATCAGTTTCTGCCCGATCTATGGGATTGGCTTCCAACGTCGTTGTTTTTTGGCTTCGCAATTGTCGCGGCCATGGCCGCCATGGGCGTGTACGAGTCTCGCATACGCGAAGGCCTGACTGGCATGACATTGCGAACGGCAGTTGCCATCTTTCTCCTGGGCACCGTTCTTATTCTGATTGCATACCTTTTTCTGCCACAACTGGCGATGCCTCGTGGTGTACTCGTTCTGTCTGTCATCGAAGGTTTCGCAGCGCTGGTTATTTTTCGGTGGTTCGTTTTTCTGTTCCTCTCTGAAGACGCACTGAAGAGCCGAATCATCGTGCTGGGCGCAGGTCGACGTGCGCTGAAGATTGCCACCAGGATGAGGCGTCGGGCTGACCGTCGAGCATTCGTGTTGCTCGGTTTCATCGATCTGGACCCAGCGAAAAACGTCGTTCGCGATCACGGCGTTTTGGTGATTGCACCGCCCTCCTCTCTGCTGGAATTCTGCCGCGAGCAGAAGATTGATGAAATTGTGGTCGCCGTCGACGGTTACGAGGAGGATCGCACTGTCCCGGTCGATGACCTGGTTGACTGTCGGCTGTCAGGCATCGAAGTGTGCGACGTGCAAGAATTTTTCGAGCGGGAAGCCTGCAAGCTAGATGTCGATATTCTTCGGCCAACCTGGCTGGCGTTCTCCGATGGATTTGTCACCAATCGACTGCGCAGCATCAACAAACGTGTTTTTGACATTGTCACGGCGTCGGTGATGGTGGTGCTGACCATGCCGATCATGTTGCTCACGGCAATGTGCATCTTTCTTGAAAGTCGCGGGCAACATAGTGTCCTTTACAGACAAGAGAGAGTTGGCCGGGGTGCGATAGGTTTTCGCGTCTACAAGTTCCGCAGCATGCGGCCGGATGTAACCGACAACGACAGCGAATTTGCACTGCATAACGATCCTCGAGTGACCAGAGTAGGCCGCTTCATTCGCAAGTCACGGATTGATGAACTGCCTCAACTGTTTAATGTGCTTCGTGGCGAGATGAGCTTTGTCGGTCCGCGTCCTGAACAGCCTGTCCACGTCGCACGGTTTGCCAGGGAGATCCCCTACTACGAGCAGAGACATCGCATCAAACCGGGTATCACTGGGTGGGCACAGTTGTGTTATCCGTATGGCACCACCGTTTCCGATGCCAAAGAAAAGTTGCAATATGATTTGTACTACCTGAAAAATCAGAGCCTGTTCCTTGACCTGATCATCATGCTGCAAACTGTAGAAGTGGTACTGGTCGGTGAAGGGGCGCGTTGATCATGCATGATCCGGATAGAGCCATTCCTGCAGAGACGGTCGATCCATCCCCAAGCAGCGATATACGCGAAGGAATGACCCGTGCGGAACTGCTGTGGCGGCTGATGGTCTTTCAACTCAAACTGGTCATGGATGGCCTACGGGATGTTGCACTGGTGCCTGTCTCACTGATTGCTGGCGTCATCGGTATTGTTCGTGGTGGCCCTGGTGCACATCGCCCGTTCGAAGACGTCCTTCGATTTGGCCGCCGTACCGAAACCTGGATCAATCTCTTCGGACACCAGCAAGGCGACACGGCTGACAAGCTGATAGAACCCTTCCAGAAAAAGGTGTTTGCCGAGCTGCAGAACAACCCTCAACTCAAACAGGTTGGAGCCCAAATCGGCAGTCAACTCGACAAAGTCGGGCACCAGCGAAGCAAATCCAACGAACGCCCTGGGGAAGCGTCTGCCAAGGATGAGCAGCCGTAGTCGACGGGCCTGAAGGAACGCAACTTTGTCGCAACTCTGTTGGTCCTTAGCGCTCTCCCTTCCACCTTCATTGCTGCCTCCCTTTATCTGCGCTGTGACTTGTCTTTGCCAGAAATAGTCGACCAGCGCAAAAACTGAACTCAACCATTCGCCGTTCCAGTCGATAGCGTATTACGTGCTCTCTATGTCGCATGTGCATGGATGTCGGCGAGCACAGGTAGAGGCTTCTTGCCTCTCTCGACAAGCGGAGGAATGGACCATGGAAAGGACTACCGCGCAGTGGCGATTCAGGTGTGTTTGCCTGGTGACTACGCTTATGTTGTCTGTTGCTTGCGGAAGCGCGATGGACTCGGTCACCGACACAAGTCTCAAGGAGCAAGCCACCGAATGTGCAAGAGAGGGAGAAATGAGCCCCGGCATGGCAGTTCAATGCGGCAATGTGGAAAAGGAATGCAAACGTCGCCAGGAACGTGGCCGTTTCGTTTGCTGAAACCGATCGTTCTGCTGTGCTTTGCATTGTTGACAGCACAGGCGGCGGTTGTCGTCCGCGCTGCAGCACCACGGGATGTCGACGGAGCATTCGGCGTAGCGTTTGGAATTCCACCAGAAACACCCTTGCTCGGTGCCACGCTCGATGGATCTCCGATCCCGATCGTGTTGTACAACGCTGTCGCCGGTTCGGACATCAAAGCGTCACCGCTGCCTGCGAATCTGCGCATTCCATCGATTGGCTGGCGTCATTTTGAGCCCTCTGCTGTCTCACCCAAGCTGCGCTCGAGTGGGATGCGGTTCTATCTGCTGCAGACGTCCAAGGGTGAAGTAGCGATGATTGCCGCCTTGCTGCCAGGACCATGCGATGAACTGGCCGCCTTTCTCGCGCGCTCTGTCGATCACAAATACCAACTCGACGGGCGAAATGTTAAGCCCCCTGGAAACAGCTTGCAGTCTTATGGGGCAATCCGAATCTGGAGTATTGGAACTCGGCAGATTGCGCTGACCTGTGGAAAAACCGGGTACTTGCTCTACTCAGATCCCGCTCGAGTCAGGGAATGGGGCGAACATCTGAAAATCCAAAATGATGCCGAAATCGAACGCGACAGATCGGAACTGTTGGCACAGGCGAATCGACTCTTGCCTGGAAGTGACAACGTTCTGTTGGGTGCATTTGGTCTGTTGTTTGATGTTCCGATACCTGGTCATCAGTTGTTTCCCATAGCACAGAAGATCACCTACGACGGCGTTCG
>CAMDVY010000394.1 GCA_945878745.1 Klebsiella pneumoniae
CCAGAACGTCGTGCAAAGTCTCCCGAGGATATCGCCAACGGTCACTACAAGGCCGGGCTCCGATTCAAGGCCAAAGCCTGGAAGGCTGAAGAAAAAGCCGCCAAGGCAACCAAGGACTCCAAACGCGACAAGCTGTTGGCTGACGCCCGCAAATTCTACGAAAAGGCCATGGCATCACAGGCAACGGCGATCAAGGTCAACGAACAGCATTACGAAGCGGCCAATGAACTGGGCTACGCGCTGCGCAAGACCGGTGACTATCGCAAGGCCATCGGTGCCTACAACTACGCGCTGCAACTCAGACCGAGCTTCTATCCAGCCATCGAGTATCGCGGTGAAGCGTTCCTGATGATGGGTTTCATCAAGGAGTCCCAAGAGGCCTACATGACATTGTTCCGCAACGACCGGGAGCTGGCCGATCAACTGATGGCGACCATGGAAAAGTGGCACGGAGCTCAACCCGATGGCGACCCGAAAAAGGCGTTCGCGGACTGGCTGGCCGAACGCAAGCAACTCGCTTCGATTGGCCGCGATCTGTCTTCCAATAACACGCGCACCTGGTAGGTTCGAACGCTGCGCGCGCTCTGCCTCACGCTGCTGCTGGTTTGTTCTTCTGGACAAGCTGGCAGCGACTACCTCTGGCAGCTGCCAGAAGGTCTCCAACCACCACCGGTGCCCGCCGATAACCCGATGACCGAACCCAAGGTTCGCCTTGGAGAAATCCTGTTCAGTGACTCGCGCCTGTCCATGAACGGAACCACGAGTTGCGCGACCTGCCATGATCCAACCCGGTCCTTTACGGACGGACGCACGAGGGCCATTGGCGCGCTCGGCGATCAACACCCGCGCAATACCCCAACACTGTGGAACAGTGCCTACAACGTTTCCTTTACGTGGCTCGATGCAGGCCTGACAACGCTCGAACAGCAGATGCGAATCCCCTTGATGGGCACCTCGCCGATTGAAATGGGTTTCACCCCCGCGCTGCTTCCGGCCCTGGAGGCCGACCTCATCCTCAACTCACAACATCGACTGGCGTTCGGGAAAGCGCCGATGTCCACCGACACGATCATCAAGGCAATTGCTTCCTATGTGCGCACGCTGATTCGAATCGACCAACCGTTTGATCGCTACTTCCTCGCAAACGACTCATCCGGGATGACCGCAGAAGCCAAGCGAGGCCTGGCGCTGTTTTTTTCATCGCGACTGGGGTGTGGTAATTGTCATGCGGGTGCTCATCTGTCCGGACCGACCTATGAACCTGACCAGATCGTTGCGCCGGTGTTTCATCGAACCTCAGTAAGTGATGCAACATTTCCCGTGCGCGCACCAAGCCTGCGATTTGTCGGCCAGACCGGGCCGTACATGCACGACGGGAGCCTGCCGACGCTGGAGGCTGTAGTAACGTTCTATCTGGGTGGCGGCGGACAAAACGCTGAACGCCTGAGTCAATTCGAGTTGACCGATGCTGAACGTCTCGAACTGATCGCGTTTCTGAAGACCCTATAGGCGACAGTTCGTCACGTTCATGGATGCGGCCCACGCAGTGCCTTGACCTCGGCTTCCAGCCGGACAGCCGACACCTCCGCAGCCGGAATGGACTCACCCGCGATGATGTGGACCCGGCTCCAGAATCGTCCCTTGGGCCGGAACACACCATCGCGATGACTGAAAAAACTTCCCCATAGTCCGCGCAGGGCCATCGGCAGAACCCTGACCGGTGTTTCCGAAATGATTCGCTCGATGCCGCGTTTGAATTCAGCAATCTCGCCATCACGCGTCAGCGCGCCCTCCGGGAAAATGCAGAGGAGATCACCGGCTCGCAGACCATTGTGGATGGTCGTAAACGCAGCCTCGTAAGCAACCGGATCGGCGGCTTTTGAATCAATTGGAATCGCGCGACCGGTACGGAACACAAAGTTGAGTACCGGCACGTCGAAGATCGGCTTGAACATGACAAACCGGATCGGCCGACGCACCGCACCAGCGAGCAGCAGCGCGTCGACAAAGGTCACATGGTTGCAGACCAGGACCACGCCACCAGTATCCGGGATGCGCTCAAGGTTTTCGTGGGTGACCCGGTACATGGTATGACTGAGCAGCCACACCAGAAAGCGCATCGCGAACTCAGGGACTTGCTGAAAGACAAAGAGCGACACCACCACATTCATCACGAACAGAGTCAGGAGCAGCTCGGGAATCGACAGGCCAGCAAATTCAAGCAGCACAATGGCGAGCAATGCAGATACCACCATGAAGACCGCATTGAGCACATTATTCGCTGCGATGATCCGCGCCCGCCGATCTTCGGGCGTGCGGATCTGTACCAGCGCATAGAGCGGGACGATGAACAACCCACCCGAAAAGCCGATCAGGAAGACATCGATCAGGACGCGCCATGAGCCTTCAACACCGGTGAAGCTTTGCCAGGTGGTGGCTTCAACGACCTGCAGGGACCCGATGGCAAAATACAGATCTACCCCTGCCAACGACAGTCCGAAGGCGCCAATGGGGACGATTCCCATCTCGACCCGACGACCGGACAGCCGCTCGCAGGCGAGCGATCCCACCGCAATGGACAGCGTGAACACCGCGAGCACCAGCGTCACTACCGTCGAATCACCATGCAGATGCAACCGCACCAGATTGGGAATCTGCGCCGTCATGGCCGACCCGAGCAGCCAGAACCATGAGATGCCCATGATCGAGAGATACACCGCGTGGCGAAGTCTGGCGATGCGCAGGATCGACATCGTCTCTTTCCAGAGATTCCAGCTCACCGTCACGGTGCTGCCCGCAGGCGGAGCCGGCGGGACAAACATCGCCGAAATCAACCCGGTGACAGACACCACGACCACCAGCACAGACAGCACCACACCGACATTACTCATCGCGGCAACCATGCCGCCGGCTATGGTGCCGAGAAGAATGGCCACGAACGTCCCCATCTCGATTTGCGCGTTGCCACCCACCAATTCCGACTCATGCAGATGCTGAGGCAGTACAGCGTACTTGAGCGGTCCGAAAAAGGTGCTCTGCAGACCGAGCAGAAACAGGACCGTCAACATGCCGATCACGGACTGACTGAAGACGGACACACAGGCAAAGACAGCGATTACCAACTCTGCAATCTTGCAGTAGCGGATCAGGCGCGCCTTGTCGTACTTGTCGGCCAACTGACCAGCCACTGCCGAGAATAGAAAGAACGGCAGGATGAAGAGCCCCGACGCGATGTTCACATACAGATTGCTGGCCTCAGCACTGACCAGCCCACCAAAGACAAAGATCAGTGTGATAGCGGCCTTGAACAGGTTGTCATTGAAGGCGCCTAGAAACTGGGTAAAGAACAGCGGCGCAAATCGACGTTCACCAAGTAACCGGAACTGGCCGCTGTGTTCGAGATCACTCATATCGGCACATCACCCCGAATGGTGACCCGCCACAAACGCCGGTGCTGCGGGAAGTAGTCGTTGACCGGCTTGTGCTGCGTGATGCGATTGTCCCAGATCGCGATCGTGCCCGGCTGCCACTGCAGCCGAACCGTAAACTCCGGTGTCACCACGTGCGCATACAACATGGCCAGCAGCGCTGCGCTCTCATCGCGCGTCAATCCTTCTATAGCGGTGGTAAACAACGGGTTGACGAAAATCGCCTTCGCGCCGGTTTCGGGATGCGTACGTATGACGGGGTGACTCACCGGAGGATTCGCTGCAATCGCCGGAGCCAGACGTTGTGCACCACCGGGCTCGGCAAGACTCTCCCTTAATCCCTGCCGAATGTCGTGTGTCGCTCGCAGCGGCAGCAGGAACGCCTGCAGCGGCTTCGACAAGGCTGCAAACGCCGCGCTGCTAC
>CAMDVY010000395.1 GCA_945878745.1 Klebsiella pneumoniae
TAACAATCCACTGATCCTGCGTTGCGGCCAGGCGGCTGTCCTCGGGCATAATCGACAGGTCACAGGAAACACAGAGATTGCATGGACCTGGTGCAAGTGGAATACGCCAACGAAGCCTTTTATCTGGCCTTTGAAGGCAAGGACTATGCGGCCATGAACCACTTGTGGTCAGAGGCGCACGACGTCGTCTGCATCCATCCTGGGTGGGCGGCGCTGGTGGGACGCAAGGCAGTCATGGAAAGCTGGCGATCGATTCTCGATAATCCCCGCCAGGGCGCGGTCAGCTTTTACGGCGCACAATACAAGATGCTCGGCCCGGGCCTGTTTGTGGCCATCTGTTATGAACAGGCAGGCAACGCCGTGATGATCGCCACCAATGTCTTCGCGCTTGAAGACAATCGCCTCAGGCTTGTACTGCATCAGGCAGGTTACTGCGCGAACCCGCCGGCGATTCCAGTCTGATGCGAAATTCGCTGACATTCTGGCGGTGCATTCGCCTGGGTCAGCATAGAACCAGGGTGGAGTGATCATGAGCAGAGGAAACAACGAACCGCGTTTGTTCAACACAC
Source organism: Klebsiella pneumoniae (assembly GCA_945878745.1). Lineage (GTDB taxonomy): Bacteria > Pseudomonadota > Gammaproteobacteria > Pseudomonadales > Azotimanducaceae > SYFY01. Next base: position 570 of record CAMDVY010000395.1, read on the forward strand.
TCCCTCCGGAGACTGTCTCCGAGGATCTGGCGCCGGTCATCGAAGCGCTTGGTCTGGGCGAGCACTGTCGACAGCTCGCCATGGAAGGCTGGACCGTCATCGAAAATGCGGCAGGCCCCGAATTCAACGCCGCACTCCGGCAGAGCATTCTCGACGTCACGCGTCGACGTGGTGGCAACATGCTGCTGACAGCATGTTGGGCTACCGATGGGTACACCCAGGGCGGTGGTGGAACTCTCATCATTCCAGGCAGCAACGTGTTGCGGCGACACCCGAATCGGGAGGAAACCGCTGCACAGAGGGGCGCCGTACCTGTCGAGTGCCCACCGGGCTCTGTCGTCCTGTGGGATGGCAATCTATGGCATTCCAACTACCCACGTGCTGTCGATGGGGAACGCGTGGTTTGCCACATTACCTACACCCGGATGATGTGCCGCCCCGTTGAGGACTACGCAGACCATGCGGACCGTTTGATCGCCGAGCATGGCGCACGGATGTCGCAACTTCTGGGTCGTGAGGATTCATTGTTCAAACGCGGCGGTTTCGACTATTCGCGTATTGTGCAGACTTTCAATAACGCAAAACTCTGAACAGAGAGCTGTTAACAGGTGGCATCGATGAGCGGACGACTCGAAGGAAAGGTAGCAGTCATTACAGGTGGAACCAGCGGTATCGGCGAAGCGACTGCCGAACTCTTTGTGCGAGAGGGCGCAAGTGTTGTCATCACTGGCAGGTCTGAAGAAAAGGGCGCCGCCATTGCACAACGCCTGGGCACCCAGGTGCGGTACGTGCGAGCGGATGTGATGAGCGAGGCCGATATCAAGGCTGGCATTGACGCTGCCGCTGAACACTTTGGTGGGCTCGACATCATGTTCAACAATGCAGGTGGTCCGACGCAGGGTGGAATCACCAGCATCAGCGGTGAACAGATTGATTATGGTGTTCATCTGCTGCTGTCCAGTGTGATCCTGGGCATCAAACATGCTGTACCCAGCCTGCAGGCTCGGGGTGGTGGTGCCATCATCAACTGTTCCAGTGTTGCGGGCATCCGCTACAACCAGGGCAATCTGCTGTATTCGGCGCTGAAGGCTGCGGTGACGCATTACACCCGTCTGGCAAGCGTTGAACTCGGTCCTCTCAACATTCGTGTCAACGCAATCTCGCCCGGTGCGATTGCGACCCCGATCTTCTGGGGTGGCTCAGCGCGCGCCAATCAGCTGGCAGCGGATGACAATGCGCGCAAGCTGGAAAAGCTGAAGGCCAATCTGGCAAAGGCCACACCCATGCCACGCTCAGGGCTCGCCGACGACATCGCGAAAGCCGCGCTGTATCTGGCGACCGGCGAGGGCAGTTTTGTCAACGGTCACGATCTGGTTGTGGATGGAGGTCGTACTCAGCTCTTTCGAGAATGAAGGAAGGTCTGATCAATGGGAGGGAGAGGATGGCGATTCCAGTTGAATTCACGCCGGAGGTCTTCGATGCATCGAAAGACGATGCGTTCACACCGTATCGCAAGTTTCTCGGTTCAGGGGAGCCCTATCGTTCATTGATGAAGAACAATCCATGGATGAAAGTGCCGGGCCCTGATGATGTACTCGAATGGGGTAAGGGTTGGTATTACGACACCACAGTGGGCAGGAAGCATCCTTACTGGCATGACAAGTTGTTGCCCACACCGACCAAGGACATCGGCAGACTCAGGCACGATCTGTTTGAGTGGGGTTACTGCCTGATCGAGGACGGACTTTCCGATGCCCAGGTGGACGTGATCCACAAACGGGTGGCTGAACAGGCTGCGGCAGAGCGAGCACTGGGTGTTGCCCATGTCAGCCCTGCGCAGCAGCATGTCTGGGCGTTGGTGAACAAAGGCGATGTGTTTCTGCGCTGCATGGAGATGGACCCGGATGCCATTCAGTCCGGGCCGCTGATTGAACGTCTGCACGACGAAACGCTGGGTGCAGGCTGGAATCACCTGAGTTTTATCTCGAATATCTCGTTTCCCGGTTGTCATCCACAAGGGTTGCATCAGGACCAGAGTTTCATCGCGCCGTATCTGCCGCTTGAAGCGCCGGTGCTGGTCAACACCGTCTACATTCTGCAGGACGTCAATGAACACAATGGCGGCACGCTGCTGATCCCGGGTTCACATCGGCCGAACGGGCGTGACGGGGAGACCTATGGGGAGTTGCCTCCGCCCATCAATCTCGAAGCGCCCCGTGGCGCGGTGATGCTGATGGATGGACGTGTTTTTCATGGTGGAGCGGTGAACCGCTCGGACCGCCTGCGTTACATCATTACCAACTCGGTGGTAAAGCCGTGGATTCGGCAACAGGAGAATTTTGCGTTGACCATGAGCCCGGAGGTGCTGGCCAAAGCCAGTGACAAGCTCCTGATGCGAACGGGCATGCTGGCGACTTCGACGCGTGGCATGGTTGAAGGTTACGGATATTCCGGCAGTGGTCGGACGGGTGACCCAAACGGCTCGATCGTGCATGTGCGAAGGCTGATGGATCAGAACGACTATCGGCGCCTGCCAGCATTGACACCTGTTGATGTGGCGGGTCTGGCACCCTCCACCTTTGGTCTCAGCCGAATCAAGGATGCTCATGAAACGTGGCGCGGTGGGCGATTCAACAAACTGCTTGCACAGGTACAGGATCGTGTTCAGGAACCTGATCGAGTTGACTGACAATAGGGAACACAGAGTTCCAGGAGTATCCGATTGAGCATCCTGCCGTTGCCGACCCATTGCGAGACCTTGCATCTTGAACGACCCGCGCCTCATGTCTTGATGATTCGTCTCGACCGTCCGGATGCATCAAACGCGCTGAACACCCAAATGGGTGCAGAACTGAAGCAGATCTGGGATTCGCTTTACGTGGATCAGCAGGATGTACGGTGTGTGATCTTCACTGGTGCCGGCGAAAAGGCGTTCTGTGCAGGTGGTGATCTGAAGCAACGCAACAACATGACCGACGTGCAATGGCAGCAACAGCACGCGTTGTTCGAGCTTGGCATGATCGCGATGATGAACTGTCCGATACCGATCATCGCGGCGGTGAATGGCGCCGCATATGGGGGTGGTTGTGAATTTGTTGCAGCCTCCGACTTTGCCTATGCCGCAGAGAACGCTCGATTTGCGTTGACGGAAACCTCGCTGGGTATCATGCCCGGTGCCATGGGCACGCAGAACCTGCCGCGAGCCGTTGGTGATCGGCGAGCCAAGGAGATCATCCTGACCGCTTCACCGTTTACTGCCGCCGAAGCACTGGCATGGGGGCT
>CAMDVY010000396.1 GCA_945878745.1 Klebsiella pneumoniae
AAGTGGGCACTGAACGGATTCCTCTACTCATGGGCCAAAGCGCTGCGACCTCACAACATACGCGTCAACGCGTTCTGCATGGGCGCGACGGATTCCTACATGCTTCGTTCGTTCCACAACTTCAAACCTTCTGCCGAGGAGGCCGCGTCCTGGATGAAGGCTGAAGACAATGCCCAGGCACTGATCGACCTGCTCAATGAAGGTCCGAATGGACGAACCGCAGAGAACATGAATTTCTGCGTTGGCAGACCTGTGAAACTTGAACCACCACGCGGGCCAAAATACATCGTCACCGAATCGCTGGCACGTGCCGGCAAGGGAGCATGACCATGGCATTTCTCGATCAGAAGATCGCCATCGTCAGTGGCGCTGCACAGGGTATCGGTCAGGCCATCGCCAACCGACTTGCACAGGAAGGTTCGACAGTCGTCGCATTCGACACACAGTCCGCCATCCACAACGTGTTCGGTGGCAATGCCAAAATCAAGACGGTTCAGGCAGACGTCTCCAAACTTGCCGATGTCGAACGCGTCGTCGCAACCGCCGTCGCGCTCGGTGGTGTGCATATTCTTGTCAACAACGCCGGCAAGTGGAAAAAGACGCCGGTGGACAGTTCGTGGGAGCAAGCTCTGGCGGACTGGGACGAGATCATGGACACCAACGTCAAGGGTGTGCTGATGCTCTCACGCGCCTGTGTCCCGCACCTGGTCAAGGCTGGTGGAGGCGACATCATCAACCTCAGCACGTACTACGTGCTGCCGGCTCGCAGTGACGGCACCAACCCTCCTGACACCGATCTCTATGCAGCCTCCAAGTGGGCATTGAATGGGTTCACGGATGCCTGGGCCAAATACCTCGCCAAACACAACATCCGGGTCAACGGCCTGTGCATGGGCGCAACCGATACACCCATGCTGCGTGGTCTGTTTGCGGATGGGCAACTACCCGCCGACATGGCCCGTTCGGTGATGTCTTCGGCGGCCATTGCCGGGCAGATGATTGAACTGATGAAAGATGGCAGAACGGGCGAAAACATCGGCGCCTGGGTGGGTTATCCCATCGAGCTGCCACCACGCAAAGCTGCGCACCTGCGCATCACCGACTGAAGAGGCCAATACACCATGGGTATGCATGAAGAGTTCCGACTGGATGGCAAGGTTGCCGTCGTAACGGGCGGAGGCAGGGGAATCGGCAAAGGCATCGCCCTCGGTCTTGCCGATTGTGGCGCTGACGTTGTGGTCATCGCACGCCGGCAAGCCGACGTGGATGAAGTGGCCGCGGAAATCCGCAGTCGGGGTCGTCGCAGTTTCGGCATTTCCGCCGACGTGCTGGACTGGAGCTCCATTCCGGCAGCGTTGGATCGGGTCGTGAAAGAACTGGGTCGACTGGACATCATGGTCAACAACGCCGGCGGCAATCTGGACCGCAAGATGTGGGCCCTGCCAGACATCTCCATCGATAAATTCGATGAGCAGCTGGATCTCAACATGAAAACCAAATGGTGGGGATCACAACAAGCCGCCAAACGCATGACGAATGGTGGCCGGATCATCAACATCATTTCGATCGCCGCGCACAAACCCTCACCGGGTTTTGGCGTTTATTCGGCTGCCAACCTTGGCATGATTTCCATGACCCGAACCCTCTCGGTCGAACTTGCCCCAAAGCAGATCACGGTAAACTGCATTGCGCCTGGCATCATCGTCACCGACATGCTCCGGGAAACCATGAACATCTCCGATGAGCAGGCGCATGCGGTGTTCGACAAGACGATTCCGCTCGGCCGAACCGGAACACCGGCAGACTGCGCGGCGGCAGCTGTGTTCTTCGCTTCTCCCGCTGCGGCCTGGATCACCGGACAGTTTATCGACGTGGCCGGCGGCCACCCCACCTGAGGAAATTTCCGCAGGACAGCCAGACGGCGGTTGATGAGAAGCATCACCGCCGTTAACCTCACTGAAGCGGATTCGACCGGCCTTCAGCATTCCTGCAAACCTTTCACTATCACTACTTCGTGGCGCGACGCTCTCAATCGGCATTCGCGTCACCGGACTTGCGCTGGCTTTTCTTGCACAAGTTCTTATTTCCCGAATGTCCGGTGCCGATTCCTATGGACTCTACATGTACTGCTTTGCCTGGTTGGCACTGGTGCTGGTCTTTACCCGCTCCGGTACCGATGAAGCCCTGGTAAGATTTTTGCCCGAGCTTGCCAAGGATGAAGAGAACCGGCAGTCACTGATCCACTGGGCTCACGCACGGACTGTCTTCCCGGCCTGGCTCCTCATGCTGCTCATGTTGATGCTCGCTGCGGGTCTCTACTTCATGTCGGACCCGGACTTTGCGGTCATTCTCGCTTCGGTCGCGATGTATGTGCCGGTGCTGACACTCTTGTGGATCTATCAGGCACGCCTTCGGTCGACTGGCAGAATGCTGGCTGCCTTTCTGCCCAACGAAATCCTTCGCCCTGTGCTGTTGATAGCGCTACTGGGAGGTTTTTTCGCGGCTGGCTCCCAACCATCAGTCAGTGCGTTACTGTGGCTTTCGCTGCTCGCAACCGTTACCGCCGTTTCAATGATGGCGGGTTTTGCCCGCGAACCAGGTACACGCATTACGTCACAAGTCGTCGATGCAGCCAGACAATGGAACCGTACCGCCAATCACTTTTTTCTCATTTCCCTGTGCGTACTCGGTACCACGACAATCGACATCCTGGTGGTGGGCACAGTGCTCAGTGCAGAGCAGACCGGTTACTACGCTGCCGCTCAAAGGCTGGCGAGTTTTGCCGGGTTTGGTTCGATGGCCATCACCCTCATCGTCGCACCGATGCTGCCGGCGCTGCTCGCTGATCCGAATCGACGAACTGAAACCGAACGTCTCCTTCGTTACGGCGCACGTCTGGCGACATCTTTTGTCATCGTGGTGGGACTTGCCATGTGGTTCACCAGGGATTCCCTGCTTGGCATGTTTGGCGACGGCTACGAAATGGCAGGCGACACGCTGGGATTACTCTTGCTCGCGCAGCTGGTCACGGCAGCCAGTGGCTCGGTCATTACATTGATGACGATGTCAGGCGACGAACGACCTGCGCTGATGATCATCGCCGGCTGCAGTGTGCTGAACCTCGTTGTGTGCTCGCTCTTGACCATGAAGTTCGGCTTGTCGGGAGCTGCCATTGCAATCCTCGTTGTAAGCCTGTTGCAGCAGGCCGGCTTGTTGATTTTGGCACGGCAGCGACTCGGCATGCGTACCGACTGTTTTTGATCCATCAACGCGCAACATCAAGACACACTCAGGAGCAGCAGATGTCGAAGGTGATGACAGTGACCGGCCCCATTGATGCGTCGCAACTCGGTTTCACCCTGATGCACGAACATGTGCTCATCAGTGCCAGCGGTTTATATACACGTTACCCGGCATTGCTCGGTCCCGATCCCGAGGCACGCGCCATCGCTGCGCTCAAGCAGGCAAAGCGCGAAGGCATCGACACCATGGTCGACGCAACCACTTTCGATCTGGGCCGCGAGCCTGAGTTGCTGGCACGAGTGTCAGCAGCAAGCGGCGTAAATCTCGTCAATGTCACTGGCTGGTGGCTGGACGTCCCTCGATTCATGTGGGGCGTAGGCGTGAACCAGATGGCTCGTGAGTTCATTCGCGATATCGAGGAAGGGTTTCGCGGCAGCAATGTGCGCGCTGGCATTCTCAAGTGCGCCGCCGACTTCGAGGGCGTTACCGCACCGCTGGAAATCATGGCCCGAGCGGTTGCCCGCGCACACGTCGCAACCGGCTTGCCAATCATGGTCCATTCATACCCCACCGGTCAGTTGGCGCGTCGGCAGGTCCAGATCTTCCGG
>CAMDVY010000397.1 GCA_945878745.1 Klebsiella pneumoniae
GAGCAGCAGGACGTAGTAGAGCGGGTACAGCCACGGCCATATCGAGTCGAGATGCCCCAGCGACGCTGCGACCCCCAGCGCCATCAGTATTTCTCCCAGCCCGCACTATTCATGAACGATCGACTGCGGACGCCGACAGCAGCGAAACCACAGGGCGTGCTCCCTCCGCGTGCTCGACGTGCTATACAGCACGCCTGTGCGCGCTACAGTCCGCGCCACCCTGCGTTTTCACTACTCTCGACGCCCTCGCTACGACGCTTCATGAATAATGCGGGCTAGGAGTCCGCGCGGCAGAGGCTCAGTGAAGTCATGAATTCCAAGCTCGCGCCGTTAATCATCATGCATTGTTCAGAGATCCTGTTTCAGATCGCATGAGATTCGTTCCTGGTCGTGGACGCAGTGCTGTGCAACCTCAAATTGCTCTTTTTGCCGGGATTTATCTCATTATTCCTACTCAAAGGTACGCCATCCGCCGCAGATTCAGCGCCATGCAGACGAGCTTCCACTCCGCCTGAACCTTCGCGAGCCCTCGCAGACTGAACTGTCGGAACCCGAGCACCGCCTTGATCCAGCCGTTCGGTGCTTCAACAATCGCCTTGCGTTGCCGATAGGCTTGCTGCGCGGACGCCGTCTCCATGCGCTCAGCCATCGCTGCGGTATGTGGGTATCGGTCAGGATCTACCTCGGCCTGCTCTCGGCCTTCCCGGCCCAACGCAACCAACACCTCACAGGGTTTTTGGCTCACCACTTCGAGCACCGCTTCGCCACGGAAGCCTGTGTCAGCCAGGACTTGTTCCGGTAACCGGCCCAGGTTCTTCTGCACCGCATCCAGCAGGATCGGCAGACCGTGGTTGTCCGCCGCATTGTTACCCAGTTCAGCCGCAATAATGATCTGATGCTCGGCATCAACGGCCGTGTGTCCGTTATAACTCTGTTCGTACGCCCCACTCGCGTGCTTCATGATCCGGCTCTGCGGATCTGTGAAGCTCGATTGATCCTTGCCTTCCGGTACGCCGAAGTCTCGCTTGAAACGCGGACCTCGTCGCGGTGTGCCATCGGGCTTGCGTGGCTTGCGGTCATCGTCCGGTGTCCGACCCCGGGCAAGATCCGCCTCGCGCTGCTGCGCTTCCAGTCGCGCTTTGGCCTCCGCTATCGCTTTAACGCGGACTTCGCGCCGGGCGATTTCCGCAGGAATATCCTGCTCCGGCTCGCCGACCTCAGCGTTGTCCGTCTGTCGTGCGCGCTCCAGCAGCGCATCGATCTCCAGACGCAGTGCCGCTTCGGTCTCCTTCATCCGGGCGTAACTCATTGCTTTGTGGCGGCTCGCGTTCGCCTTCACCTTGGTACCGTCCACCGCGATGCATCCCAGCTTCACCAGCCCGCACTCATCGGCCAGTTGCACGACCCGGACGAACAATCCTGCAAACGCCGCCAGATTTTGTGCCCGGAAATCACTCAATGTCCGATGGGCGGGGTAGTTATCTGCAGCAAGCACGCGAAACGCCACATCCTCATGCAGCTTCCTCGCAAGCTTGCGCGACGAAAACACGCCGGTCGCATACCCGTACAAGAGAACCTTCAGCATCATTGCCGGATGGAACGGCTGGTTCCGTGGGCCATCCTTCGCGTAGCGTGCATGGAAAGCAGAAAGATCAAGAGCATCGACTGTATCGCTGATGAAGTAGGCCAGATGGCCTTCCGGCAACCAGTCCGACAACCTCGGCGGCAACAACAAGTCCTGTCCCGGTACATACGGCTGGTAGCTCACCATCACGAAATCCCTTGTCACGTCCAACGCCACTACCATTATCCATATCGGTAGAACTTTTTCCTTCTGCCGCGCAGACTCCTAGATGGTTTCGAGTTGTCCACCGACTTTGCGCTGCAAGGTGCCAAACTCCCCTGGGGTGTAGTCACCTTCGATTGGCGCGATGGTGATGGAGCCGTCCGCACAAGCGTTTGAGTCGCCGTCGATTTCAGAACTCGATGAATCGGCAGACGGCTGCATGATGGCAACTGGCTCAAGAGCGGGCGCGCCTGCTCAATCAATGCTGTACGACAGTTCCGCCGTCCACGTTGTATGCCTGACCAGTAATCCAGCTGCCAGCTTCGCTGCACATGAAAACGACGATGTTGGCGATATCCGCGCCAGTGCCAGCCCGACCCAGCGGAACTCTGGATCTGATCATGTTGTTCCAGTTCTCCCCGCGCCCGATGTCATCCATGCGGAAGGTATCAATGATGCCGGGGCAGATTGCGTTCACCCTGACGTTATGGCGCCCCATTTCGTTTGCCATGCAGGCGGTCAGCGCGTGAATACCTGCTTTGCTGGCTGCATAAGCTGCGGTGTTGGCATTGAAGACTTTCCCGGCGATGGAAGAGATATTGATGATGGCCCCTCCATGACCTTGTTTGATCAGTTGTTGACCAAAGGCGCGGGAGACGTAAAACGAACCGTTGAGGTTTACATCCAGCACCTGTAGCCAATCTTCGATGGCCAGATCCACGACGGGTTTTCGATCTCTGCCCCGTGCGGCGCCTGCATTGTTGATGACAAAGTCGACTCTGCCAAAGGCCTTGATGGTGGCTTCGCAGAGTTGTTCTGCCGCTTCAGGTTTGCGAGCGTCGCTGACCAGACCCAAAGCGCGCCGGCCTCGGGCCTCGATTTCTTCAACTACGGATGCAATATCTCGCCAGCCCGCTGCCTTTTCGTCATCGGGATAGTGGTCAGGTGAGCGTCCGGTACCGGTGATAACAACATCACAGCCAGCCTCGGCAAGACCGAGCGCGATCGCTCTGCCGATACTTCGCATGCGTCCTGCGCCTGTCACGACCGCGACCTTGTTTGCCAATGACATGTTCATCCCTCCGGTGCAATGGTGATAATGAGATCAGGCCAGTCGCTTTGCATGAGCAGCTGACAGGTCAGCCTTGATCTGCCCGGTTCGTGGCATTCGAGGATACCGAGCAGATCGATTTCGTCAGTTGAAGGTGAAGGCAGAACACTTGCGGCATCACCCTCGATGTAACAGTGGCAGGTAGCACAGGCACCTTGCCCACCACATAGCGCTTCGATACCCAGACCTTCGTCGCGCAACAGTTCCATTATTGTCCTGCCTGGCTCCGCTTCGAGGCGGTGAAGCGCTCCCAGGCGATCACGAACATTGAGTGTGGCCACTTGATTCTCGTCGGTAGACGGTCTCCAGACCGCCATTGGATTGGTATTGCTCGATGATCGCGATCAGGAGATCGCTCCTACAGGTGGCACGAGCCCGGTTTCATGGGAGGTGGTACCGCGTTTCGGCGGTACCACACCGTGACAGCTACCTGGCGGACTGGCCTTCGAATTCCGCGTTGGCCGGGTGACCCATGAGGATGGCACCCAGATCCTGGTACAGCTGGTGCGAAACCCATCTGTGAGTCGCGCAGCCGTGGGAATCCCTCAGTTTGCGTTCGAGTGGGGAGTACATCCGCATGCCAGTCGTGCCGGCTGTGTTGTGCAGCAGGTCGACAACGTGCATACACTCGTTGGCGCCATGTGTACATGCCAGACGAGCAGCCTGTGTCGCCAGCGGGGATGGAAACTCCCGGCCGGCTTTCAGTTCTTCCTGAACGTCATTCATGGTTTCCATGACATAGGCACGCACGGATCGATACCTGGCTTTGGCCTCAGCCACGCGATACTGGGCGATGGGTCGATCCTTCAGCGTTGACGCCGACATCATCGGGATCTTGTTTTGCGCCAGATCGATGAACATGTCCAGGGCGCCTTTAGCCACGCCAAGAGCAACGGCGACTTTGTTGTACGAAAGCCGGAGCGCTACGGGAATCCGGAACACGGGGTTCTCAT